>NZ_CANRNX010000122.1 GCF_947632075.1 uncultured Flavobacterium sp. | reverse complement strand
TTAGTCCGCAACCAAACTATGGCACTTTCAATCTATAGTGGTTTACTTCCCGATACAATATCTTACTTCTCTTTATTAATAAGGGTTTACAAACAATATGTTGTACAATAGTGGTACATAAATTTTAAATTACTTTTAAAATATTTTTTTGATTGCTGTTTTCATTTTCTATTTCCTCGTTTTCTAGTTGGTTTTTCTTCTGATTTTAATACTTCATCAATAGATTTAAAATGTTGCTCTTTGGGTTTTAAAGCATCAACTATCTCTTCTAATCCTCCAACAACCGAAAGTATTTTTAAAAATGAATCCAAAGAAATTACACCCTTTTGTTCAAATTTTCTCAATGTTGATAATGGGACACTAGCTCTTTCCGACAAACCTTCCTGAGTCAGTTCCATTTGTAATCGTCGGGCACGGATACTTTCAACGATTTTTCTTTGTGTTTTGGACAATGATACAAATAACATTATGGTAGTAATTAAGTAGCTTTAACCAGAACAACTACTACTATTATAGTACAAATATGCAAAAAACAATATTGTATTACATCAATTTGTTTAATTGTCTGTTCATACTTTTTATACAATCAGCTTTTAATTCTTCTATTAGAAACGATTCTTGAATTAGTTTTTCTGCGTTAGGTACCCATTCTGAAATACGATTAAAAACGGAGTTCATTTTCATTCTGTTTTAAAGAATGAACACCAACAGCACCAATACAATTTTGACAACAAGCCAAGAGTAATCCCATACGGTCATTTTGATTTATTTTCCAACTGTCTGTAGTAATGTTTAAAAGCCAACCTTCAGGAATTAAGCCATCGAAAAAAGGAAACAACCGTTTGCTTTGATAGCCTTGTTTACCAACCGGTATTTGGAATGTAATTAGTTGATTTGGATAGCGGTCTATGTATTCCGGTAAATAATCAAAAGTATAAGTTCCTTGATCGGTTTCGGTTAAAATTCCGAAATCAACAGTATTGTATTTAATTAAAGCCTGTCTCATAAATCTTTTATATTTACTGGTGCTAAAGTATGTCCGAACATCAATAATACCTGATTAACTTTAGATAAACTTAAATTTTCTTTTCCTTGTTCTATTTTGCGAATAACAGTTAAAGCCACGCCAGCCCGTTCAGCAAATTCTTCCTGAGTAAGTCCTGCTTTCTTTCGTTGTTCTTTGACAAAATGTGCCAATGATTGTTTCATAATTATTATGTAATTACATTAATATTTCTGTTTTATATGCAAAAGGATATAAATAAGTATAAAAAGATAAAATTATATGTAATTGAATATAAAAAAAGCTGAATAATATCACATCGGGTATAAAAGCGATTTAAAATACATAATTATACCTTTTGGGGTATATTTTTAGAAGTTGTAATCAGAAAATCAACTGTCTAAAGGTTTGTTTTTATATACGTTATATGGTTTCCTTTCATTTTCTGGTAACGCTGAAGTAGCCATAAATTTTTAATTAAATCAACAATATTTAATTTAAAATTACTAAAATTCTATTTCAAAATAATTCAGAATAGCTTTAACTTGGCAAGAAAACAATAATTATGTAGTTGAAAAACTCTAATTTTTTGCCGATAAAAATAGTATCATAATCAATCCACGAGGAAAAATATTTCGCTAAGAGTAGATTTAAAACATCTTTGTATTTAATTAGTTTCCAAATAACTAACACGTACATTCTTCTTACATCTTGTCACAAATTTTGTTGATTTTTTGTGACAAAGTTATTAATGGATAAATTTATTAATCTGATTTCCAATTTCCTCTTGCCAAATTTTAATATCTGAAGCCGTTGCAATTTGCATTATACTACATTCTTTTTCTGACATTTCTCCGTGTTTATCGGAACTAAAATAATTTCCTTTTTTAATGATATGTTGATCCGAAGGATAAATTAATGCGACTTTATTTGCTTGATAAAATCTGTGATATACATACATTTGACGCAAATCTTCAGGTGATGGATTGTAGCCGTTTAAGTTTTTCCATTTCGTATCTAAAACAAAAATTTGTTGACTCTCTCTACATTTTAAGATAATATCAGGTCGCATTTTGGATGAATAACCAGAATCAGGCTTCCAAAAACTTTTGGACACTTGAGAAGTTACATTGTGTGATTTTAGCTTTCTTTTCAAAGTCACTAAAATGAATTGCTCCCATAAACTATTCATGTCAAACATTAAAGCCAATACATCATTTTTCCCTTTAGAAATATCAGGATGATAATTCAATAGTAACAATTTAGCTATTTCTAAGGCAGTTTGATAATGTTGATTCTTTCGATCAAATACAATTTTATCAAAAGTAGATTCATTTACTTTTATTTCCTTCATTTCAGGAAAATTCAATGTTAATGCACCAATTCTTCCTTTTAATAGAGGATTTGAGTTTAAGTGAGCTAACAATTTTATCGTTTTGAATAAGATTTCATGAATCGTATGTTCGTTTGAATATTGCGTATATTTCACATAAAATCGTTCCTTATGAACCAAATTTTGAGAGATATGTTTAGAGAATTGCAAAGCACCTTTTAATGAAGTTTGATTTCCCTCATTTTTAAGGTATCTTTTGATTAATCCACGATGAAGTAAATATTCAAGCTCTGAAATAAATAGTTCAAAATAAAG
>NZ_CANRNX010000121.1 GCF_947632075.1 uncultured Flavobacterium sp. | reverse complement strand
AAAGAAGCGTTATCTGAAATCAACTCTAAATTATCTTTATTAAGCTTAGAGTACGGAAGTAACCTTTTAAAAGAAACAAACTCGTATAAACTTTGGATCGAAAACGAAGCGGAATTAAAAGGCTTAGCACCTGAGTTAATTAAAGAGGCGGCAATTGCATCGCAAGCGGCTGGCGAACCACATAAATTTTTATTTACACTACACAATCCAAGTGTAATGCCATTTTTACAATATGCTGAAAACCGTGAATTAAGAGAAAAAATTTGGACAGCATATCAAAATAAAGGAAATAACAATAACGAGTTCAATAACAAAGACATCGTAGTTGATATTGCTAACTTACGTTTAGAGAAAGCAAAACTTTTAGGATTCGATTCTCACGCAGAATATGCGTTAGAAAACACAATGGCTAAAACACCAGAAAATGTAAACAACTTATTAAATAAACTTTGGGAACCTGCTAAAAACAAAGCAAATAAAGAATTGGCTGATATTTCTGATTTAGCTTCTAAAGACGGAATAGACAAGGTACAACCTTGGGATTGGAGATACTATACTGAAAAAATTAGAAAGGAAAAATACAACTTATCAGAAGATGAATTAAGACCTTACTTTAGCCTAGACAATGTAACTGAAGGTGTTTTTGGAGTAACAAAAAAATTATTTGGTTTAACATACAAACAAAACACTAAAATTCCAGTATATCATCCAGACGCAACAGCTTGGGAAGTTTACGACGCTGACCAAAGTTTATTAGGTATTTTATACATGGATTTTTATCCAAGAGAATCTAAACGTAGTGGGGCTTGGATGACATCGTACCGTACGCAAACTTTAAAAGACGGAAATCGTGTAATTCCAGTAATCTCAATTGTTTGTAACTTTACAAAACCAACTGCCGACACGCCTGCTCTTTTCACATCTGACGAAGTATTAACTTACTTCCACGAGTTTGGTCACGCTTTACACGGTTTATTATCAAACGTTGAATACCAAAGTTTAGCTGGTACAAGTGTTTCTAGAGATTTTGTTGAGTTACCATCTCAAGTTATGGAAAACTGGGCTCTAGAACCACAAGTTTTAAAAATGTATGCTAAACATTACAAAACAGGTGAAGTAATTTCTGATGAATTAATTGACAAAATCCAAGAAGTTGGTACTTTTGATCAAGGTTTCCAAACGGTTGAGTATTTAGCCGCTTCGATTTTAGATATGGATTACCATACTATTACAGAACCAATTACAAACGCGGCTGATTTCGAGAAAAAATCAGTTCAAAAAATGGGATTAATCGATCAAATTATTCCTCGTTATAAATCAACTTACTTTAGCCATATTTTTGCTGGTGGTTATTCGGCAGGTTATTATAGCTACATTTGGTCTGGTGTTTTAGATACAGATGCTTTTGAAGCTTTTAAAGAAACTGGTGATTTATTTAACCCAGAAAAAGCAAAACTTTTCCGCGAGAATATCTTAGAAAAAGGCGGAAGTCATGATGCAATGGAATTATACAAACAGTTTAGAGGTTTTGAACCAAAAACGGATGCGTTAATTAAAAAACGTGGATTATAAAATATCATTTTTAAAAAGGATTTCAATTAATTGAAATCCTTTTTTTATTTTAGACAAAAATTAACAATCAATGTCCATGAAAAATTTAGAATCAATTAGTAACAATCTGGATTTTTTAAGCCAATTTAATCTACTAGCAAATCAAGTAGTCGAAGGTTTTATTTCTGGAATTCACAAAAGTCCATTTCATGGATTTTCGTCAGAATTTGCAGAACATAAAATGTATAACCTTGGAGAAAATACAAAAAACATTGATTGGAAAATTTATGCGAAAACAGATAAATTATATACCAAAAAATATGACGACGAAACCAATTTAAGATGTCATATCATAATGGATAATTCCGCATCCATGCATTATCCTAAAAATAATTCGCAAAGTTTTCCTAATAATAAAATACAATATAGCTGTTTGTTTGCCGCAGCAATTTTAAAAATTATAAAAAAACAACGCGATGCGGCTGGTCTTACCATTTTTTCAAATCAAATAGATTTTCAAACTAAAGAATTAGGAAACGAAAAGCACCACCGCTTGTTAATTCAAAAATTAAACGAAACATACGTAAACACACCTATCAAGCAACAAACCGCAATAATTGATACTTTACATGAAGTTGCCAAAAACATTCACAAACGCAGCATGATAATGCTATTTTCGGATATGTTACAATCAAAAAGTGAAACCGAAAAGTTAATTGAAGCCCTACAACATTTAAAATACAACAAACATAAAGTTGTTTTATTTCATGTGCATGATAAAAAAACAGAATTAGACTTTAACTTTAATAATGATGCTAAAAAATTTGTAGATGTTGAAACGGGTGAAACCATAAATTTATATGCGGATCAAGTTCAAGAAAAATACAAAGAAGAAATTGAAAAGTATTTTAAAGAGATAGAAACAACCTGCCAACATTACAAAATTGACTATCATTTAGTAGATATAAATGAAAATATTGAAAAAAAAATAATTTTATATCTAACTGAAAGACAAAAGTTTAAATAAACAAATTAAAAAAAGAAGACAAATAGACTCAAAAAAGTTTGGTAATTAATATTTTGATTGTATCTTTGCCCTCGGCTTTAAGCTAAAGGTTTGGTAGTTCAGTTGGTTAGAATACATGCCTGTCACGCATGGGGTCGCGGGTTCGAGTCCCGTCCAGACCGC
>NZ_CANRNX010000120.1 GCF_947632075.1 uncultured Flavobacterium sp. | reverse complement strand
AAAGTAGTCAATTTTCCGTCTAAAAATTCAAAAGCTAAACATAGATCTAAACTAGAATGATTATATAATTCCATTAATTTGTTATGAGCATCATCCGGTAGTGCTATTGTTTCAGCGTTTAATTTCCATTGTCTTATTACTTTTTCAGCGTTTGTAAAGTTTTGAAATATGGTTGCAAAATGAATTTTCGTTACAAATTCGTTTGTTTTTACGTTGTAAAATAAGTTGTCTTTTTTTATCGTGTATAGTTTTTTCATTTTATAATATTGTTTTCGTTTGTTATTGATTGTTGAAAAGGATAGCAATTCTCACTCGCAAGTTTTAAACATTCCATTGCGTAAATTTTCATTACTTCGTCAATGATTAGTAACAATCTTGAAGGTCTATTATATCCAAGTTGATATACTAAATCCTCCCAATTATCAAACCCTTTACTAACCGAATAACTATCTTTTATTTCTTGCAAACTCATAATACCTCTATTTTATCGCTGTTAATTTTCTCATTAGTATAAAGGTGGTTTAGGTTTTTCAATTGGTTGGTAGTGGGTTGCCTCAATGTTATAATACTTTTTGTTAAGCTCGTATTCTTTCATACTTTGAATAAGCCCGTCATTTTGAAAAATCCAATAGTTATAACTTTCTTTCGGTAAATCCGCTTCACTTTCAACTTTTATCCAACTGTTGTTATCTTCGATACCTTGGAGTGATTTTGGTCTCCAACACACCCTTTCTTTTATTGGTTTCCATTCAGTTTTTCCATGATGAGCAAAAAAGTTTATCGGCTCTTTTTGAGATACATTTAAAACGCACCACCCATTATCGTCAATGTAATTTTTAACGGTTTCGTAATATTCTCCGTAAGCTTCTTTTATTTTTTCTTCTTTTGTCATATCGTTATAATTTCTCAAATGTTACTACTATTTTTAAACCGTGTTGTTTGCCTTTTTCTATTAATGAAAGCATATCATCGTAAACACTTTCGTTTTCCTCAAACAATTCAAGGGCGTTTGTTGTGTTTTCTAAACCTTTGCCCCATACGAAATCATTATTAAAAAGCAAATGATATTTATGCAAACCGTATTTAAAATAATCTAAATCAGTTATTTCCCAACCGGTATCATTCTCTTTTAACCAATCCAAAACAATCTGCAACTGCTCATCATTCAATTTTGATAAATCGTATTTTTTCGTGATGTCTAAACTTTTCATAATTCTATCATTTATTATTATACCGTAAAATTAATTAAAAAGTCCGTTACAAAACTAATTATAACGGACTTTAACAAAATTTTAACTATCTTTTATATAACCGCTCAATATGTTCAAATACCGTTTGGTTTAATTCAGACTGATTGTGCATTAATTCCGTTTGAACTTCTAAATACTTTTTAAGACCTATTTGTTGGTAAGTTAAATAACCGCAGTAAATAGCTAATAATGCTGTGATAATGTAATGTATTTTATTTTTCATCTTTTAATAATTTAATCGCCCAATTAGCGTATGATACAATTTTTTTATAATCTTCTAAATCTTGACCTTTTTCTCTCCAGTTGTATTTATCTATATTCCCTTTTGCAAAAGCTAAACATTCTTCTTTTGTGCAGTTTGCTTCCATTCTTGCAAATGTATCTATTCCTTTTGAGTAGTGTTTTGGTTTTTCTTCTTTCGGTTGATCTGCAAACAACTCCATGAACTTTTCGTAGGTTATTGTGGTTTTAATATTTTCAGAATTGTAATATAATTTTGTATAACTTCTTATTACACTACCTTTTTTAAAACCAAATTCCTCAAAAACATAAGCCATCTCTTTAATCTGCTCTTTCGTCAATTCCCTACAATCAACCTGAATATTTTCTAAAGTGTAAAATAGTTCTTTTGCGTTGGTTATTTTTAATTTTTCAGATGCAATATTAGTTATACACCATGAATCGTGTTCAAAAGCATAATATTTTAAACTCTTGTGTTCTTCATAGCAATAAGTACCCTTGAATAATTTATCTAATTCCTCACTCGTCAACTCTGACAAGTCGTAAATTTTTGTTTTGTCTAATTCTCTCATATTGTTATTTTATTAATATTAGTGTAGCAAATCTACAACTTTTTTAATACAATTTTGTTAATGAAGTGTTAAAATATTCCAACCAACTCGGAGCGGTTTTCCATCCGTTAAACCTGGATCTATTTAATCCAACAAACTTAACAGCTCGATTAGGGTACTTTATAACTCTTCCAGGAGTTCCATATACTGGAGTTTGAAAACATTGGCAGTTCACGTGCCAGCTCGTCCACTCAAAACTAATAGGATAAACACCTACCATATTTTTGCAAATCTCACAATGATTTTTACCTGTTTTACTTAATTGTATTCGTCTGCCTATAATTCTAGGATTTAAAGCCCATTCACGATTTAAAGCTTCATTGTGTTTTCGATGTATTTCTGTACGAATAACACGCTTTATATTACTTAGTTTATCTTCAGCTATTCCTTGGCGTTCTTTTTTAAAAACATTCTCCCAAGTATATAAAAATACTTTCTTTTCAGTGTATCGATTTATAATAGCGTTTAAATCCTTGATCAATGCGTGCTGCAATTGTTTTTTAAGTAAGTAAGGTAAAAATACCGCCATTAATTCATAACGTCTAAATAAACGCTCCGCTTCTTGTTCAACTTGTTTTATTTCTTCGTTCATTTTTGCAATTCCTTTAACTTATTTTGTAATTCCTTAATCTGATTTTTAATAACCTTTATTCTATAATCTTTATCGCAAATAGTCACTTCCTTTACAAACTTACTATATTCCAAACTAAATTCTTTGTAATATTT
>NZ_CANRNX010000119.1 GCF_947632075.1 uncultured Flavobacterium sp. | reverse complement strand
TTGTAATTTTTAGATTCAATCATTTATATTTCTTTTCGGAAATTATTTTCTTAAGATAGTTACTTGGCTATCATTTGTTAATTTAATTACTGTTGATGATTTCGTGCGTTTTGCTTCACGATCTAAACCAACAATATAATCTACACCGTTTTTAATTTCTTCGCTAATTTCAGCAAACGTAGTAGGAGTGGGAGTACCGCTAATATTTGCCGATGTAGAAACTAATGGTTTTTTCATACGTTCAATTAATCGATAGCAAAAAGGGGTATTTACTATTCTAATACCTAACGAATTATCAGGTGCAATGATGTTTTTTGCTACATTTCTTGGTTGATCTAAAACTAAAGTAGTTGGTTTATCAGAGCAATCTAAAATATCAAAAGCAACTTGCGGAATTTCTCTGAAAACATTGTAAAGTAGACGATCGTTATGTACTAATACAATCATACTTTTCGATTCGGCACGTTTTTTTAAATCGTATATTTTTTTTACAGCTTCTTCATTAGTTGCATCACATCCAATTCCCCAAACTGTATCTGTAGGATATAAGATTATTCCTCCGTTTTTTATCACTTCGAATGCCTCAAAAACTTCTTTATTTATATCTTCCATTATAGAAATAATCGTATTAATATTAAAGTGCAAAAATACTATTTTTAAATGAAAAGAACATCTTTTTATATAACGAAACCTTGTGTTATTAAAGTTTAAAATTATTAAACCAGATTATGTTTTAACCGATTATAATTTAGTAATTTTATTTTTCCTAAAAAAATGAAACGTTTTTTATAATTATTTGAAATGGATAATGTTACAAAAAATAAAATTTTAGAAAACTGTGCTAAATATTCAAAGAATACATTAATGGAAACACTTTCTATTGAGTATATTGATGTTGGAACTGATTTTTTAAAAGCTAAAATGCCTGTAAATTCTAAAGTTCACCAACCTATGGGGTTGCTTCATGGTGGTGCTTCTGTTGCTTTGGCAGAAAGTGTTGGGAGTGCTGCTTCTATGTTATTTTCAAATCCTGAAGTTGAAGAAATTCGAGGAATAGAAATTTCTGCAAATCATTTAAAAAGTAAGCGTGAAGGTGAAGTCTTTGCAACGGCAAAATTAGTTCATAAAGGCAAAACATTGCATTTGTGGGAAATTAGAATTGAAGATGAGGAGGGTGGTTTAATTTCTTTATGTAAACTAACTAACATAATTATGCCTAAACAAAAATAAATGGAAATGTTTTTTGAAAGTATACAGAGTCAATACGATAAAAAATTACCTTTTATAATTTACAACAAACCGGATTCAAAAAAAATAATAGCTTTTTTATCTTTCAATGACGAGCTGATTTACAATGATAAATTAGAAAAAAAAGGATTTGTTTTTGCACCTTTTGAAGGTAACGATTTTGTTTTTTTTGATGAAAATACATCAGAAATAATAAAAAAAAACGGAATTGATTTTAATGAGAGCTTTTCGACTTTTGAGGATATTTTACCTTCAGAAAAAGTTAAGAATTTTCATTTAAACTTGGTAAAAAGTGGTGTGGTTGCTATTGAAAATAATGAGTTTTTAAAAATTGTTTTAGCAAGAAAAGAAACTGTAAAAGCATCTCAAACTAATTTTATAATTTATTTCAAAAAGTTAATTCAATTGTACAAATCTGCTTTTTGTTATTGTTTTTATCATCCAAAAATAGGTATGTGGTTAGGAGCAACTCCCGAACAATTAGTTAAAATTGATAATAATAACATTTCAACTGTTTCTTTAGCTGGGACTCAATTATTTATTAATAATCAAGAAGATGTGGTTTGGGGTGGTAAAGAGAAAGAAGAGCAATTATTTGTTACTCAGTTTATCGAATCGAGTTTAAAACCATATGTATCGAACATTTCAAAATCAAAACCTTATACCGTTCAAGCAGGTAATTTATTACACATTAAAACAGATCTTTCTGCTGAAATAAAACCAGATGTTTCATTGTCAGATGTAATTTTGGCTTTACATCCAACGCCAGCTTTGTGCGGATTGCCAAAAAAAGAAGCTAAGAGATTTATTATAAAAAATGAAGGTTATGATAGAAAATTCTATTCTGGTTTTTTAGGAGAAATTAATAAAGATTTCGAAAATAATGAAGATTGTAAAACAGATATATTTGTAAATCTTCGCTGTATGGAATTAGAAGAAAATAAAGCAAATTTGTTTATTGGTGGTGGAATTACAAAAGATAGTATTCCTGAAAAAGAATTTATAGAAACGATAAATAAATCGCAAACAATTAAAAAAATATTAAAATAATGAAATTAGATATTTTAGCTTTTGGAGCTCATCCAGATGATGTTGAATTAGGTTGTGGTGGTACTATTGCAAAAGAAATTAGTTTAGGAAAAAAAGTTGGAATTGTTGATTTGACACGAGGTGAATTAGGAACTCGTGGTTCTGCTGAGATTCGTGATCAAGAGGCTGCTTCAGCTGCAAAAATATTAGGAATTCATGCTCGTGAAAATTTAGGTTTTCGCGATGGTTTTTTTCATAATGATGAAAATCACCAAATAGAAATCATTAAAATGATTCGTAAATATAAACCCGAAATTGTTTTATGTAATGCTATCGATGATCGCCATATTGATCATGGTAAAGGAAGTAAATTGGTTTCAGACGCTTGTTTTCTTTCGGGATTACGAAGAATTGCTACTGAAATTGATGGCGTTCAACAAGAAGCTTGGCGTCCAAAAGTTGTGTATCATTATATTCAATGGAAAAATATTGAGCCAGATTTTGTAGTTGATGTTTCAGATTTTATGGAAATTAAAGAAAAAGCTGTGATGGCATATAGTTCGCAGTTTTATGACCCTAATTCGAAAGAACCGATCTCGCCAATTGCAACAAAAAATTTTACAGATAGTATAAATTATCGTGCTCGTGACTTAGGAAGATTGGTTTTTGTAGATTTTGCTGAAGGATTCACTACCGAGAGGTATTTGGCAGTCAATAGCTTAGGAGATTTGCTGTAAAAATCACTAAAAAAAGTTTGTGAGCTATAGATTTCTTGCTATATTTGCACTCGTTAAACAAACACGGTGGTTGTAGCTCAGTTGGTTAGAGCGTCGGATTGTGGTTCCGAAGGTCGCGGGTTCGAGACCCGTCTCCCACC
>NZ_CANRNX010000118.1 GCF_947632075.1 uncultured Flavobacterium sp. | reverse complement strand
TAAAGATTTTGAAAGCGAAGTTGAAATCAAAAAAATTAAAATGGTAGAAATGATTGATTGATATGATTTATAAAAAAGCAAAACACCTCATAAAAATAGTTATTGTAGCAGCAGTTTTACTTTTGGGTAAAGCTGCTGTTGCACAATCTATACAAGGTGTGGTAAAAAACCAAGAAGCTACCACTTTAGATAATGTAAGCGTTATTGTAAAAAATAGCGATAACAAAACCATTACGTATGCTTTCACCAAAAACAACGGTTCTTTTGCATTCGAAAATCTAGAAAAACAAATTTACACGCTACAAGTAAATACTTTGGGTTACCAAAAACAACTCGTAACTGTTGATTTAACCCAAGAATCCAACAAAAAAATAGAGGTTGTTTTAATTGTAAAAGAAGAACTTCTTGAAGAAATAATCATTGAGCATGCAGTTCCGATCCGAGAGAAAAACGACACCATTTCGTTCAACGTAAAATCCTTTGCAGATGGTACCGAAAATGTGGTTGAAGATTTACTAAAAAAAATACCGGGCGTTCAAGTATCCGAAAATGGAACGATAAAAGTCGGCAATCAAGAAATTGAAAAAATCATGATAGAAGGCGATGACTTTTTTGAAAAAGGCTACAAACTACTTTCTAAAAATATGCCTGTTCGTCCGTTAAAAACGGTAGAACTTTTAAAAAACTATTCCAACAACAAACATTTAAAAGGTATTGAAAACAGCGATAAAGTTGCACTTAATTTAACTTTAGAAGACGATGCCAAAAGCGAATGGTTCGGAAATGTCGATGCAGGTTATGGTGTAGTTTCTGAAAATCGATATACGGTTCGTGGCAATCTAATGAACTTTAGTAAAAAAAGTAAATACTATTTTTTAACTAATCTAAACAATTTAGGTGAAGATGCTACTGGCGATATCGGTCATCTTATTCGTTCGTCCAATGATTTCGTGGTTGGCGATAATCAATCAAGTAATAAATATTTGAGTTTGGCTCCGTCTACGGCTTCGTTACGTGACAACAGAACCAATTTTAACAATGCCGAATTGCTTTCGTTAAACAGTATTTTTACACTTAATCCTAAAACAAAACTTAAAGCCATTGCGTTTTTAAATACCAACGAGCAAAATTATTTCAGAGATAGCTACGATTCATTTTCAGACGGAAATACACAATTCATAAATACCGAAAATTATAAAATGCGACAAAAACAATTTAGTATTTTCGGAAAGTTAGATTTAACGCATGATTTCAGTAAAAAAGCAACTTTAGAAGTTACCACACGTTACAATTACAACACCAATAAAGATACAAGTAACATTGATTTTAATGGCGAAAATTTAGAAGAACGCCTAAAAACAAACACCAATTATTTCGATACCAAAGCCGTTTATACCGTAAAACCAACCGATAAAAAAGTTTGGATTTTAGCCGGAAGATTTATTTCTGAAGAAACGCCACAAAATTATGGTGTAAACCAATTTGTGTATCAAGATTTGTTTAATACAAATGCGCAAGCGGTTAAACAGACTTCTAACGATAAAATGAATTTTGTTGGTTTTGAAGCTAAATTTTTAGACCGAAGACCAAACGGTCATTTAATTGAATTTAATCTAGGTAGCGAATTTCGTTACGATAATTTAAATACAAGTTTTGCATTAATAGAAAATAATTCTGAAATTTTACCTGAAGATTTTCAAAATCAATTAAAATTCCAAAACAATAATTTCTATGCAAATTTGAGTTATGCGTATCAGTTTTCAGAAGCATTTCGTTTAGTTCCGAATATAAAACTGAATTACCTAAATCAGGAATTAACTTCATACAACGATACAAAAAAATACAACCCTGTTTTAATAAATCCAGGTTTAGGTTTTAATTGGGAAATAAATCGAAAGAACAAATTACAAGGAAGTTATAGTTTTAATTGGCAAACCAACGATTTTATGAATATGAATCCGAATTATATTCATACCGGTTTTAGAAGTTTTTCTTTAGGTTATGCGGATTTTACCAAGTTTGCGAATCATAATGCGAATTTAGGATATACTTACGGTAATTGGTCTGACCGATTTTTAGCTTCTGCTTTTGCAGGATATAGTTTTGCTGATAATTATTTTTCGAGTAAATCTACTTTAGCTCAAAATTATTCCATTTCAGGACCCATTATTTTAAACGATAGAGATATGATTTTTTATAATGCAACTATCGATTATTATTTCAAATTTATGAAAACAAATTTGAAACTTAATTTTGGCGGAAACACATCGCATTTTCAAAATTACGTAAACGATTCAGACATCAGAAACATCACTTCAAACGGAATTGATTACGGATTTGAATTGCGTTCAGGCTTTAATGGATTATTTAATTACCACATAGGTTCAAAATGGAATTATTCCGAATTTAAAACCAATTACAAAGTAGATTATACTAACAACAGAAGTTTTGTGAATCTAACTTTTCGTTTCAGTAAAAAACTATTTGCTACACTTCGTAACGAAAGATATTATTTTGGTGGATTATCTCAAGGTAAGAAAGATTTTTACTTTTCAGATTTCAACATCAATTACAACATGAATGATAAAGTGCAGTTTGAGTTTTTGGTAAATAATATTTTCAATAACGATACTTTTACTAGTTATAGTATTACCGATATTAGTGTTTCACAAACCAATTACAAATTGATTTCGCGATACGCACTTTTAAAAGTAAGTTATCGATTTAAATAAAAAAACCGTTCTATACAGAACGGTTTTTATTTTTTTACTTAATTAAGTAAGTAATAATTCTTAAGCTTCGAATGGTACAATAGAAACGAAAGATTTGTTATCTTTCTTTTTCACGAATTGTACAACTCCGTCAACTTTAGCATGTAAAGTGTGATCTTTACCCATGTAAACGTTTTCACCTGGGTTATGCTTAGAACCTCTTTGTCTTACAATGATGTTTCCAGCAATAGCAGCTTGACCACCAAAAATCTTAACGCCTAAACGTTTCGATTCTGATTCTCTACCATTCTTAGAACTACCGACACCTTTTTTGTGAGCCATGATGTTTTGGTTTTAAATTGTTTATACTTTTTTAGTTACAGTTATCTAATTTCTTAGATGTTGATTCCCTCAATTAAGATTTGAGTTAATGCTTGTCTGTGACCATTTTTCTTTTTGTATCCTTTTCTTCTTTTTTTC
>NZ_CANRNX010000117.1 GCF_947632075.1 uncultured Flavobacterium sp. | reverse complement strand
GCATCGTGTAAGAAACGAACACCGCTAAATAAATGAGCAAAAACCAATTCGGCAACAGAAGCTGAAGAAGCACCTGGCGTATTAATTACTTTGATTCCTTTTTCGCGAGCGTAGTCTACATCAATGTTATCCATACCTACTCCACCTCTACCAATTATTTTGATTGATGGGCAAGCATCAATTATATCTTTACGAACTTTAGTTGCGCTACGAACTAAAACCACATCGATCTGATGTTCGTTAACATAATTGGCAACTTGCTCTTGTGCTACTTTTGTTGTGATTACTTCAAAACCTGCAGCTTCTAATGCGTCGATTCCGCTTTTAGAAATTCCGTCGTTTGCTAATACTTTCATCTTAATTCACTGCTTTTTCTAATTCTTTCATTACGTTTACTAACACTTCAACACTTTCTAACGGAAGTGCGTTGTACATAGATGCACGGTATCCGCCAACAGAACGGTGACCGTTTAATCCGTTAATTCCAGCGTCTTTCCACATTTGATCGAACAATTCTTTATGTGCTTCATCTTTTAATAAAAACGTCGCATTCATGTTTGAACGATCTTCTGTAGCTGCTGTTCCTACGAATAATGGGTTGCGATCAATTTCGTTATACAACAATTGAGCTTTAGCTTCGTTTACTTTCTCAATAGCTTCAATTCCACCAAGATTTTTCAACCAATTTAAAGTTAAATAACATGTATAAACTGCAAAAACAGAAGGTGTGTTATACATACTTTCTGTTTCGATATGTTTTGCATAGTTTAAAATATTAGGAATTTCACGATCGGTTTGGTTTAATAAACTTTCTTTAATAACAATCATGGTAACTCCGGCTGCTCCCATGTTTTTTTGAGCACCTGCGTAGATTACATCGAATTTAGAAAAGTCTATCGTACGTGAAAAAATATCTGAACTCATATCACAAAAAACAGGAATATTTGTTTCTGGAAATGATTTCATTTGCGTTCCGTAAATGGTATTGTTACTTGTGCAATGGAAATAATCTGCATCTGTAGGAATTTCAAATCCTTTAGGAATGTGATTGTAATTTTCATTTTTAGAAGAAGCTACTTCGATCGTTTCACCAAAAGCTTTGGCTTCTTTCATTGCATTGTTTGCCCAAGTACCGGTATTTAAATACGCTGCTTTATTTTTTAAGAAGTTATACGGAATGCGTAAAAACTCCATACTAGCACCACCTTGTAAAAATACAACTTGGTAACCTTTATCTGTTAATCCTAAAAGTTCTAAAGCTAGTTTACGTGTATCTTCCATAACCGCAACAAAATCTTTACTACGGTGAGAAATCTCGATAATAGATAAACCTGAATTATTGAAATTTAGAACTGCTTGTGCGCTTTTTTCAAAAACTTCTTGTGGTAAAATACAAGGTCCAGCGCTAAAATTATGCTTTTTCATTAGTCTTTAAATACTTGAATGGTTGATTCTTTTTCTACAAGGTCTGTAAATTTACCAACGTAACGCGTTGCTTTTACAATGTGGTTGTCAATCCAATGATAATTTCCTCCACGTGGTTTATTCATCAGGATACTGTGATATTTAAAACCATGTTTGTTTAACCAATTGGTAGTTACTTCACGGTGTTCTTCTGTACGAGAAGTAAAGAAACAAATGTAATTTCCTTCATCATACCACTTATTAACCGTTTCTAAAGCATCTGGAAATGGTTCGCATGTTTCCATACGTTCTGGTTGCTCGTTAGGTACATCTTCAGTAATTGTACCATCAATATCAATAAGGTAATTCTTTATACCTTCTGGCAAAACTGGGCTAATATTGCCTTTGTGTTCTAATTTCATTTTATGTGTGTTGTTGTGATAAATTTAATATTAAACCGAATAAAAATCAATAGTGAAATTTATTTTTGATTTATTGATATAAAAGAAAAAACCAGTCCTGATTAGACTGGTTATATTTATTTTTTAGTACTTCAGTTGCAACGCTTCTGAAGTTCTTTTGCGTGATTCTTTCAATAATTCAGGATTTTGGTTCAATTTTTGACCAAAAGAAGGAATCATTTCTTTGAATTTTGCTTGCCATTCTGGACTATTATATTGTTCAGGGAAACATTTTTTAATTAAATTAATCATAATGCTCACTGTTGTAGAAGCACCAGGAGATGCACCTAATAAAACTGCTAAAGATCCGTCTGCAGAATTAATAACTTCCGTTCCGAAAGCAAGTTCAGGTTTATTATCTTTATTGCGTTTCATAGTTTGCACACGTTGTCCTGCAACTTCTAATCGCCAATCTTCTTTTTTAGCATTTGGATAATACTCTTGTAATGATTCAATACGTTTATCCATAGACTTAAGTACTTCAGAAATTAAATATTTCGTTAAATCTATATTATCTAATCCTGCTCCAACCATTGTACCAATATTACTTGAAGAAATAGATTTAAACAAATCTGTATAAGAACCTGTTTTTAAGAATTTTGTTGAAAAACCAGCATATGGTCCGAATAACAATGATTTCTTACCATCGATATAACGCGTATCTAAGTGCGGAACAGACATTGGAGGAGCTCCTACCGAAGCTTTTCCGTAAACCTTAGCTAAATGTTGGTTAGCTAATTCTTGATTTTCACACACTAACCATAATCCTGATACTGGGAATCCACCGTAAGCTTTTCCTTCTGGAATTCCAGATTTTTCAAGTAATAAGATAGAAGCTCCACCAGCACCAATAAATACGAATTTAGTAATGATTGTAGATTTATTTCCTGTTTTTAAATCTTTAATAGAGATTTTCCAACGACCATCTGTTTGTTTTTTAATATCGTAAACTTCCGTTTTAAAAGCAACATTTACACCATTTTGATTGGTTTGATGAGCTATCATTTTACGAGTTAAAGCGCCGAAATTTACGTCTGTACCTAAATTCATAAAAGTTGCAGCCACTTCTTCTTTAGAATCTCTTCCTTGCATAATAAGTGGAGCCCAAGACTTTATAACTTCTTTATCTTCCGAGTATTCCATCGTATCAAAAAGAGGTTCTTTTTTAAGTCTTTCAAATCTATTTTTTAAGAATTTCACATTTTCTTTCCCCCATACAAAACTCATGTGAGGAACAGTATGAATGAAATTACTTGGTGTTTGAATGATGTTTTTATTAACTAAATAAGTCCAAAACTCACGAGACTCTTCAAATTGCTCACAAATATTAAGAGCCTTGGTTGTATCAACAACACCATTTTTTTCTGGTGTATAATTTAATTCACAAAAAGCCGAGTGACCTGTACCAGCGTTGTTCCATGCATCTGAACTTTCTTTAGCTGCACTAT
>NZ_CANRNX010000116.1 GCF_947632075.1 uncultured Flavobacterium sp. | reverse complement strand
CAACTGACTCATAATCAGTAGGTCCCTGGTTCGAGCCCAGGTTAGACCACAACTTAAAAACCTCTTTTGTACGAGTTGCAAAAGAGGTTTTTTTATTTTTATAATAGTAAATCTTCCGCTACGCTACAGACCAAGCTGTAAGCGCTCGCTTTTTATAAATTATAATTTATAAAAGAACTCATACAAAGCTTCCATCTTTTTCGCAAAAATACACATATTTTATCGTGCATTAAAAAAATAAATAAAAACTATATGAATATTTTTTTTAGCTTTGTCTAAAAATAAAATACATTACAATAAAATACATTTTTAATGAAACACACAATCTTATCAATTATCCTCCTAATCAATACCCTTTTTTTTGCACAAACAGGACACATCAATGGTATAGTTTCTTCACAAAAAAACGGATTAGAAAATGCAAGCCTTAATATAGACAATCAAGAAATACAAGTTTTTACAGATGAAAATGGTTTTTACGAAATCCAAAATCTACCCATCGGAAAACAAACGATTCACGTTTCGTATATCGGATTTCAATCTCAAAACCAAACAATTGAAATCAAAGAAGGAGAAACCATTGAACTCAATTTTGAACTTTTAGATGATTATTTAGGACTTGAAGAAATGGTAATTACCTCAACTCGAAAGCAAGTTCCTGTTTATAGAGCTCCAGTTGTTGTTAGTCGAATTAATTCAAAAACGTTTGAAACCACACAATCATTAGCTTTGTCCGAAAGCTTGAATTTTAGTCCAGGATTACGTATGGAAACCAATTGTCAAAATTGTGGTTTTACGCAAGTTCGTATGAATGGTTTAGAAGGACCATATACACAAATTCTAATTAACAGTCGTCCAGTTTTTTCAGCTTTAATGGGGGTTTATGGTTTAGATATGTTACCTACAAACATGATTGATCGCGTGGAGGTCGTTCGCGGAAGCGGATCGGCTCTTTATGGCGGAAGTGCCATTGCCGGAACAATTAATATTCTTACAAAAGATCCTATAGAAAACACCTTTTCAATTGGTTCAAATATGGCTTTTACCGATTACAAAACGCCAGATCGAACCATTAATATCAACGGAAGTGTTGTCTCGGAAGATTTAAATAAAGGGTTGAGTTTTTACGCATACAATCGTGATCGAAAACCTTGGGATGCAAACGGAGACGGATTTTCTGAACAAACCTTATTAAAAAATACAACTTTTGGTTTTGATGCTTTTTGGCAAACTTCTGATTTAAGTAAATTAAAATTGAATCTTTTTAATATCAATGAATTCCGTCGTGGCGGAAATAAATTTGATTTACCAGCACATCAAACCGATATTACTGAACAATTAAATCATAAAATTTTAGGAGGAGCCATTTCATTTGAGCAATTATCTTCAGATTTAAAACACAAATTCAACGTGTTTACTTCTTTGCAATCTGGCAATCGTGATAGTTATTATGGCGGTGGTGGTCGTATTTTAGGAGTTGGAGATGAACTTACAGAAGATGATATTATGGCAATTAATGCCTACGGAAATTCTAATGATGTTGCTCTTGTTGCTGGCGGAAATTACGGTTATGAATTCAACGAGAAATATAATGTCCTTTTCGGATTCGATTATAATTTCAATCAAGTTGAAGATAAAATGTCAGGATATAACCGTTCTATAGATCAAAAAGTAGGAACCTTAGGATTTTACGGTCAGCTTGAAATGAAACCTATTGAAAAATTTACTTTTTTAGTAGGTGCTCGATATGACCGTGTTAAAATTGATGGTTTGTACGATTTTAATATTGAAAAATCAAAAGACAGAAAAGATTTAAATGCTTTTGTACCTCGTATTACAGCCATGTACGAAATAACTGATTATTTAAAAGCTCGTGCTTCGTATTCTCAAGGTTATCGTGCTCCACAGGCTTTTAATGAAGATTTACATATCGAAACTGTTGGTGGTACAGCTTCTTTTACAGTATTATCTCCTGATTTAAAAACAGAGAAATCAAATAGTGTAAATGCTTCTTTGAATTTCTCGAAAAATATCGGAAGCATTCAATCAAATATCATCATCGAAGGATTTACCACTAAATTAAACGATGTTTTCATTACTGCTGATGCAAAAGAACTACCTAGTGGAGTTTCAGTTTTAACCAAACGTAATGGTTCTGGTGCTCGCGTTACAGGAGTAAATTTAGAGGCGAGTTTTGCTTTAAACAGAAGTTTCAATTTGCAATTTGGAGGAACTGTTCAAAATGCAAAATATGATGATGCAGAAGAAATTTGGAAATCAGAAGACGAAACACAAGTTGTGGTAACAAAAAATATGTTACGAACTCCAAACGTTTACGGCTATTATACGTTAAGTTATAATCCAACAAAACCTTTAACGTTATCTTTATCTGGTGTTTACACAGGAAATATGGATGTCCCACATTTGATTAATCCAAAGACGGAAGAGCGTACCATAAAAAGAGTACCGAGCTTTTTTGAAAACAATGTAAAAGTAGCTTACGATTTTGATTTCAAAGATAATTGCATTCAGGTTTATACCGGAATTCAGAATATGTTTAATGATTACCAAAAAGATTTTGACCGTGGTGCTTTACGTGATGCTGGTTATATTTACGGTCCCTCACGTCCGCAAACATTTTTCTTTGGAGCAAAATATACTTTAAATTAAAATAAATGCTTTTAAATAAGAAAATAGTATTGATGTTTTTTTGTTTTTGGACGAATTTAAGTTTCAGTCAAGTTGAAGTTTATGAAATAAATCAAGTAGATTCTTTAATGAAAATAAATCCAAAACCCATTTTAATTTTATTCTCCACAGATTGGTGTTCGTATTGTAAAGTACAAAAACAATTAGTTCAAAAAAGTGAATCGTTTAAAGCTAAAAGTAGTAATTTTTTTTATGTTGAATTTGATGCTGAAAGTTTAGAAACCATCACTTTTAAAGGGAAAGAATTTTCTAATAAAACCAATAAAAAACGCATACAAACGCATCCGCTAGTTTCAGATTTATTAGAAAGTAAACAACCTGTGTATCCCACTTGGTTACTTTTAAATACAGATTACAAAGCGAAATTTAAACACCAAGGTTTTCTAAAACCTAAGTTTTTAGAAGAATTGATAAATAAAATATAAGATAATGTAAACAATTTAGATTTTTGCCTATTTTGAATTGCTTTAAGAATTCAAACGATATTAAATATTCTTTTTCATAAGACTTTGTGAAATTTAAAAGTAAAAAAATAATGGGGTTTTAAAACCCCATTATTTTTTTTTATTTACACAGTTGATGATATAGTGCCTATTTCTACATATTT
>NZ_CANRNX010000115.1 GCF_947632075.1 uncultured Flavobacterium sp. | reverse complement strand
AAAAGCAGAAGAAGCAAGATTAGCTGAGAAAGCACGTTTGGCAGAAGAAGCACGTTTAGCTGAACAAGCAAGATTAGTAGATGAAGCTCGAAAAGCAGAAGAGGCACGTTTAGCTGAACAAGAAAGATTAGTAGAGGAAGCTCGAAAAGCAGAAGAGTCAAGATTAGCTGAAGAGGCGAAAAAAGCAGAAGAGTCAAGATTAGCTGAAGAGGCGAAAAAAGCAGAAGAAGCACGTTTAGCTGAACAGGCTAGATTAGCAGAGGAAGCACGAAAAGCGGAAGAAGCACGAAAAGCTGAAGAAGCAAGATTAGCTGAGGAAGCTCGAAAAGCAGAAGAGGCACGTTTAGTTGAACAAGCAAGATTAGCTGAGGAAGCACGTTTAGCTGAAGAAGCAAGATTAGCAGAGGAAGCTCGAAAAGCTGAACAAGCAAGATTAGCAGAGGAAGCTCGAAAAGCAGAGGAAGCTCGAAAGGCAGAAGAAGAAATTCAACGTAGAAAAGAAAACGATATCACTTTGACTACCAACTTTGGAAATCAATTGCAAAGAGAATTTGAGAAATCTATTATGAATCCTAAAGTAACTAAGGTTACGGTGAATGGTAAAGTAGTTACAAAAGAGGAAGCTAAAAAAATTAGCGTTTTTAAAGTTGATACTTCAATCATTACTTATAATAAAGCAAGAACTGAATCAACACTTGAAATAGTGTTAACTAAATAAAAAAAGAGTAAAATGTTTCTAACATTTTACTCTTTTAAGTTTTACTAAAAACAGCATTTTTTAAAAACTCTAATTAAAGTATAATACTATTTTTAATCATTCCTTTTTTGTATTTTTGATTTTCTGATTAATTACAAAAAAATGAAAGAAGAGTTAGTAGTACTTGTAAATGAAAATGATGAGCAAATTGGTTTAATGCCTAAATTAGAAGCGCATGAAAAGGCTTTGTTGCATCGAGCGTTTTCGGTTTTTGTTTTAAATGATAATAACGAAATCATGCTTCAACAACGAGCTGCAGATAAATACCATTCTCCGTTATTATGGACAAATACTTGTTGCAGTCATCAAAGAGAAAACGAATCAAATTTAGAAGCAGGTAATAGACGTTTGTTAGAAGAAATGGGCTTCGAAACTCCACTAACAGAACTTTTTTCATTTGTTTATAAAGCTCCTTTTGATAATGGATTAACAGAACATGAATTGGACCATGTTATGGTAGGTTATTTTAATGAAAATCCAATTGTAAATAAAGAAGAAGTTGAAGATTGGAAATGGATGTCAATTGAAGATATTAAGACGGATATTTTTAATTCTCCAAAATCTTACACAGAATGGTTTAAAATTATTTTCGATAAATTTTATCATCATATCGAAGCTCAAAAAAAATAAATTATGAAAGTTACTGTAAGTAGGAAGGCTCATTTTAACGCAGCGCATCGTTTATTTCGAAAAGATTGGTCTGATGAGAAAAATCAAGTAATTTTCGGGAAATGTAATAATCCAAACTTTCACGGACATAACTATGAATTAATTGTTGAGGTTACTGGAACGGTTGATAAAGAAACAGGTTATGTAATTGATTTAAAAATTTTAAGTGATATTATATATCAGGAAGTTGAGTTAGCATTTGATCATAAAAATTTAAATTTAGATGTTCCTGAGTTCAACGATTTAATTCCTACAGCAGAACATATTGCTTATGTAATTTGGAATAAAATTAGAAAGTGCATTGATATAAAATATGAATTGAATGTTATCTTATATGAAACGCCACGAAACTTCGTTGCCTATTCTGGTTTATAAAACAATTAACAATGTTTGTAAAAGTTTTTTGTAACTTGCGCTTTTGTTTAAAAAACATTGAAAAATAAATATAGAAAGTAATTTGAATTCAAATTTCACTGACATAAATCAATTAGATAAAGAGACATTTCAAGCATATCCTTTATTATTTACTCCAATTCTAAAAGATAGAATTTGGGGAGGGAAAAAATTAGCAACTATTGGTAAAGAAGTTATTTCTGAAACAACAGGTGAAAGTTGGGAACTTTCAATGATTGAAAATGATTCAAGTATTGTTAAAAATGGAGTGTATAAGAATCTTTCTATTAATTCGTTAATAGAGGCTTTTTCTACGCAAGTTTTAGGAAATAAAATCATACAAAATTTCGGACATAATTTTCCGTTATTATTTAAATTTTTAGATGCCAAATCAGATCTTTCAATCCAATTGCATCCTAATGACGAATTAGCAAAAAAACGTCATAACAGTTTCGGTAAAACCGAGATGTGGTATATAATGCAAGCTGATGAAGATGCTAGAATCATTTTAGGATTTAAAGAAGATTCATCTTCAGAAGAATATTTACAACATTTAGAAAATAAAACCTTACCAACTATTTTAAAAGAATATAAGGTAAAAAAAGGAGATGTTTTTTTTATTGAAACAGGTACCATACATGCCATTGGAGGTGGGATTTTACTTGCTGAAATCCAACAAACTTCTGATATAACGTATCGAGTTTATGATTGGGATCGCGTTGATGAAAACGGTAAATCTCGTGAGTTACATATCGATTTAGCTTTAGAAGCAATAAACTACAAAAAACAAAATCCAGAAGTTAAGTATAATGAATTCCTAAATCAGGAAAACTTACTTGTAGATTCAAGTTTTTTTACAACAAATTTAATTCCCTTAAACGGAAGCTTTGCTGTATCAAAAACAAACGATAGTTTTTATGTTTATATTTGTACCGAAGGAAACTTTGAAGTACAATTTAACGGTATTGCAACATCGTTTAAAACAGGAGATACTATTTTGATTCCTGCGGCAATGCAAGATTTCGTTTTAAAAGGCAAAGCAACTTTATTAGAAATTTTTATTAAATAAATTAAATACCATAATTATGGCAAACGTAAAAACATTAAAAAAAGATATCAACTATGTTTTAGGTGATATTATTGAAGCGGTTTATATTTGGGAGATGTCTACAACAGGAAAACCAACTGAGGCATCATCAGCAATTATTGACGAAGCTATCGAAAATTTCGATAAATTAATTGTAAAAGTAAATCAAAAAAATGTTGAAAATAAAAAATCACATTTTAAACAAATTTATTCTGAATTAGAAGAAACTGCTAATCAATTAGTTGATAAAATTAACGCTTTGTAGTAGAAAAAAAGACTAAAAAATTTGCGTGAGCGCTTGTAGAATCGAAAAACCTTCCTATATTTGCAACCGTAAATGAGAGTCGCCGGTGTAGCTCAGTTGGCTAGAGCAGCTGATTTGTAATCAGCAGGTCGTGGGTTCGAGTCCCTCCATCGG
>NZ_CANRNX010000114.1 GCF_947632075.1 uncultured Flavobacterium sp. | reverse complement strand
GCTCCCAAAGCAGGCGCGATAACCGGGCTACGCTACACCCCGAGTAGCTTCATTATTACAAGTGCAAATTTAGCGCAAAAAATCATATTTGCAAGCAATTTCCAGTCTTTTTTTAAACTTTTTTATAAGTTATAGATTTTCAGATTATTAAAATAATTATAAACTAAGACAGAAGTTCTATATCCACTCATTAATAGATTTTATATGCAAAATGATGACAAATTCTTATAAAATAGTTATTTTTGTTTCTACCATTTAAAAAATTTAAACATTATACAAATGTCTCAAAATATAGAAATCGTAAAATGCTTGATCATTGGATCTGGTCCAGCAGGATACACCGCAGCTATTTATGCCGCTCGTGCAAATATGAATCCGGTTTTGTATCAAGGTTTACAACCTGGTGGTCAGTTAACTACAACCAATGAGGTTGAAAATTTCCCTGGTTATCCAGAAGGTGTTACCGGACCAGAAATGATGATGCAATTACAAGCTCAAGCAAAGCGTTTTGGAACTGATGTACGTGACGGATGGGCAACTAAAGTTGACTTATCAGGAGATGTAAAAAAAGTTTGGATAAACGATACAATTGAGATACATGCCCAAACTGTTATTATTTCAACAGGAGCTACAGCTAAATATTTAGGTATTCCATCTGAACAACATTACTTACAAATGGGAGGAGGAGTTTCTGCTTGTGCCGTTTGTGACGGTTTCTTTTATAGAAAACAAGATGTAATTATTGTTGGTGCAGGAGATTCTGCTTGTGAAGAAGCTCATTATTTATCTCATCTATGTAATAAAGTTACGATGTTAGTTCGTTCAGATAAATTCCGTGCATCTAAAATCATGGAAGAGCGTGTTCGTAATACCGAAAATATCGAAATTTTAATGAGTACTGAAATTGATGAGGTTTTAGGAGATGGTCAGTTAGTTTCTGGTGTTCGCGTGGTTAATCGAGTTACTGGTTATAAACAAGAAATCGCTGCAACAGGAGTTTTCGTTGCTATTGGTCATAAACCAAATACAGATATTTTTGTTGGTCAATTAAACATGGACGAAACAGGTTATTTATTAACAGAAGGAAAAACTTCAAAAACTAACATTCCAGGAGTTTTTGCTTGTGGAGATGTTCAAGATAAAGATTACCGTCAAGCTATTACCGCAGCTGGTTCTGGTTGTATTGCAGCTTTAGATGCCGAGCGTTATTTAGCAAGTAAATAATTTAAAGCGACTTTTTAGTCGCTTTAATTTTTGTGTTTATGTTAGAAATTAATCAGTTATCATTTTCTTATGGAAATGATTTAATTGTTAACGATGTTAGTTTTTCTGTTAAAGAAGGACAAATATTATCTATTATCGGAGCAAGTGGTTCTGGAAAATCGACTTTATTGAAATTAATATACGGACTTTTAGATGCTGATTCAGGTTCATTATTTTGGAAAGAACAACAAATTTTAGGTCCTAAATTTCATTTGGTTCCCGGAATGGATTACATGAAGTATTTGGCACAAGATTTTGATTTGATGCCTTATGTTTCTGTTGCAGAAAACGTTGGTCGATTCTTATCTAATTTCTATTTGAAAGAAAAAGCTGAACGTGTAAACGAACTTTTAGAATTGGTTGAAATGACCGAATTTGCTCAAGTAAAAGCAAAATTACTAAGCGGTGGACAAATGCAACGTGTAGCTTTAGCCCGTGTTTTAGCTTTAGAACCAGAAGTTTTATTGCTTGACGAACCTTTTAGTCATATCGATTCGTATCAGAAAAATAGAATAAGTCGCCATTTATTTGATTATTGTAAAAAGAAGGGCATTACCGTTATTTTTACTTCGCATACGCCTGATGAAGCTTTAATGTTTTCGGATGAAATTGTAGTAATGCAAAATGGAAAAGTGATAGAAAAAGATGTTCCAAATCAAATTTACAAATTCCCAAAAAACGAATACATCGCTCGTTTAACAGGAGACATTAACATCATTCCACTTTCTTATTTAGATAAAAAAGAAGATGCGATACTTTTTTTAAGACCTCATCAAATTGAAATATCAGAAAATGGTTTCGTTGCAGAAATTATAAATTCTTACTTTAAAGGAAATGAATTTCTTTTAAAAGCAAAATTTAAAGATTTAATAATTTATTTAACTTCCGAAAAAGATCATTTTGGTACAATTCATTTTAGAATAAAAAATCTGACCTAGGTCAGATTTTTTTTTTATTTTACTAAAATCAAATAAACATCAAAGCCAGTTCCCTCTAATTGATCTCCACCTTCACTTAAAATTTTCAACTTTAAATGTTTTTTCGAAACTTCTTCAACTTTATAAACAACTTTATAACTCGTAGCAACTTCAGTCACTTCCAAAATCTTAGTCGTTGAATCAAGCTCCCATTTTTTTTGAACCAGCACTGCTTGACAATCATTTTCTGAATCAAAAGATTGAAGCTGTAGGTCTTGATCATTTTCAAAAGAATAAGAGTTATAAGAATCACATTGCTCAACTCTCAAATCTTCAACAAAAGTTTCTCCTTCATATTGAACGATACGAGTTGTTAAAACCCATCCTCCTTCAATTTCATTCAATAAACCTTTAGGTTGTACCTCAACCACATCATCTTTTGTAGTACAACTTATTAAAGTCATTAATAGTAATAATAAAAAAACATTTCCTCTGATCATAGCTTTTATATTTAATACACAAAATTAACACTTTTAATCAATATAAAACAATTGAATTTTAACCAAAATAAAAGGACTTTTATTACATAAAATAAAAAAGTCGGTTCTAAAACCGACTTTTAAAAGCATTATTTTTTATTTTTTAAGTGTTCATCCAAGAATTGCTCTTGTTCCCAAAGTAAGTGAAGTATATTTTCTTTAGCAACATAACTATGACTTTCTTTTGGAAGCAAAACCATACGAACAGGCGCTCCTAGTCCTTTTAAAGCCTGGAAATAACGCTCGGTTTGTAAAGTGAATGTTCCCGGATTATTATCTGCTTCTCCATGAACTAATAACATTGGAGTTTTCATTTTCTCAGCATTCATAAACGGAGACATATTGTTATAAACTTCCGGAACTTCCCAATAATTACGTTGTTCACGTTGAAAACCAAATGGAGTTAATGTTCTATTATAAGCACCACTTCTTGCAATCCCGCAGGCAAACAAATCTGAATGTGAAAGTAAATTCGCAGTCATGAATGCACCGTAAGAATGTCCTCCAACACCAACTCTTGTTCTATCGATATATCCTAAATTATCAACAGCGTCAATAGCTGCTTCAGCATTTGCAACTAATTGTTCAATAAAAGTATCATTTGGCTCTGTTTCACCTTCA
>NZ_CANRNX010000113.1 GCF_947632075.1 uncultured Flavobacterium sp. | reverse complement strand
ATGAATGCTTTCCAATATGGAGCGCCACCACACGGAGGTTTAGCTTTTGGATTAGACCGTTTAACAGCTATTTTAGGAGGACAAGAAACCATTCGTGATTTTATTGCGTTCCCTAAAAACAACTCGGGTAGAGATGTAATGATTGATGCACCTGCTACTATTGATAACACGCAATTAGATGAGTTATCGATTATGCTTAATGTAAAGGCTTAATTTTTTTAAGTTTTAGACATAAACAAAACCGTCCGTTGATTTCTCAACGGACGGTTTTTGTTTATATAAATTTTACAAATTAATTACCCCAAAAATCAATTCCGAAAATAGGCTGACTTAAAAATTCAATACCAGTCGAACTAATTTTATAAACACCTGTCATAACAAGAAAAGCCAAAACAGAAATAAGCAACGCATAGAAATAAATCTTTTTAAAAGAAAATTTTGCAATTACCCAACGTATTAAAAAATAGATTGGTGATAAAAAAGCTCCTAAAATACCAATAATCCAGGTCATTTCATAAAGAACAACATAATAACCAATTTCTGTTTTTGCAAGAATCCAATAGAAAAAAAGCAGCATAACAACCACAAAGGTTATTCTATCGAAATCGGACATTTTATCTATTTTTATCATAACATATAGAATTATAAAAGAGGATTCATAATTATTTTAACCATTCTATTACCTTCGGACCCATCTGGTTTACACCCCCACCCACAATATACAACCTTAGAGTCACAATTTGTGCACAACAAATCATGTACAAGACAAGCAGCAGATGAATAATAACAACGATTTCCCTACTAAAAAAGATGGACTAATAGTACCAGAAATTTGGGTTTCGTTATTATTTAGCATTCTTAAATTAGCAGAAACAGCAGCATTTAAATACGAAATCATAGAAAATAGTTCTTGGTTTTTCTTTCCGGAATCAACCTGATACATTAAGTCACCAATAGATTCTTCTATCATAAAATTTAAATCTTCTAATTCTTTTTTGGTAATATTAGAATTTTTTAATTGATTACTAAAATCAATCGCTTTTGCTTGTTCTTTATATTTCCAATCTTCTTCTTCATTATTTAGAGAATAGTTTAAATTAAAAATTGTTCTCCCATCAACTTTATATACAAATTGATTATTATAATCAAAACCATCTTTAATCAAACTTACCTCTAAAACTTTATTTCCAAATTCAACTTTATACGCTTCATTAATTAAATCTGAATTCATTCTAGCAGATGCACTACTATTTGTAATTCCATTAGAATTAGTATCTAAATTATCATTATTACAAGAATACAATCCTACGCCAATAAATAAAGCTCCTAAAACACCTAACGTAATTTTCTTAAAATTTTTCATTTTTTCAACTTTTTAAAAGGCTTAGATAAAAAACCTTATTAATTAATAATTTAAACTTTATGAAATTATGTATCTAGAAATATAATTTCAAAATATTAGTTAAAACATGTTAAACTTTAAAAGCAATAATAATAATAACAACACAAACAAATAAAAATCAATAAATTAGTTAATTTTACTACCATAATTAAAAAAAACAACATTGAATTAACTAAAAAATACCATAACAAAATATAAAACTACTATTTTAATTTTTCATAGTTAAATTTATTAATAGATTTGAGTTCTTTTTGCGTGTTTTTTTATAAAAAATGGCAAAAAACGTCGAATTAAAGATTATTAGAAAAAAAAAGTTATAATTTATGATTCATGTAAAAGCTTATTTTTTTAAATTTTAGATATAAACAAAAACCGTCCGTTGATTTCTCAATGGACGGCTTTTAATTGCGGCTTATTAATTTCAAAAATTTGTTTATTAATCAATTGATTAGCTTTATAAAATTCATCTTGCCTATAATCTTCAATCAAAAACGCCCTTTTCTGAGTTATTTCTTTTTCTTTAGCTGATATTACATCATAAGCTTCTTTTAATTTATTATAAGACTTTTTGTTTATTTCAGAATTAAAATCAGAGTCTTTTTTTAACAAATCAAAATGTTCTTTTTTAAGTCTTTCATAGTTTAAATAATTCTTAGATGTCATAAAATCAACTACATCTTTTTCATATTCTTTAAATTTTGGGTCTTTTAAAATATCTTCTTGTGAATGTCCAAAAATACCAAAACATAAAAAGCAGATTAATATTATTTTTTTTATACTGAATATTTTTTACATATAATAACTTATAATTATTGAAAAAAATTGTATTAAAATAAAAAAATAATACTAAATACAAAAAAGAACCTGTCAAAAAACTCGACAGATTCTTTTTAAGTTTTTACTATAACACATCTTGTATTGAAGTTTCTTTATCAAAGGTTGCTTTTGCAAATGGGCATAATGGCAGAATTTTTAAATCGTTTTCACGTGCATAATCAACAGCAGCTAAAACCATTTTCTTACCAACACCTTGACCGCCAAAAGCAGAATCAACTTCTGTATGATCAATAATAATTAATTTTTCACCTGCGCGTGAGTAAGTCATCTCTCCAGCTTTAACCTCATCTTTTACCGCAATAAAGGCTCCTTTATTCTCGAATTGTTTGTGTACTATTTCCATAAAATTATTTTTGAACATTAAAGATACAAAACTATTCATTGAAATCGTATCTGATAGCTTATTGTTTAATGAATTTTTCAATTGCTTTTCCAGAATTAGTTACTACTTCTATCAAATAAATTCCTGAAGTTAGGTTTGAAATATCTAAACGTTTTTCGTTTGATTTCAGTGTTTGTTTACCATTAATATCAAAAATAGTAGCTTCTATAATTTGTTCTTCCGTTAAAATATTTAAATAATCTGCAGTTGGATTTGGATAAACTTTGAATTCAACTTTTTGGCTATTTGAATTTGACAACACAGTTGGATCTATTGCAGGAACAGGTAAAGATGGAGGTGTTGGTTCCGCAGAAATAAACATCCATCCGTAACTAGCACCGTACCAACGAGAATCTTCCAAAACTAAACCCGATAAACCAGAACCATTCATTACCATAGTTTCAAAAGAATCACCGTTCCAGGTACTCCAATAATCATATTCTTGTAAAGAAGTATCGTGCTCATTATACGAAATATCATTTAAAAAATCGCTGGAATCAATTGTAAGATTAGGATCGGCCTCACCTATTTGATAAAACAAATCTGCGGCAGTTAAACCGTCTGCTTCATTAAAACGGAATCCCCAAACATAAGATGGTGTTTCGCTATCATCATTGAAATCAACAATAAAATAAGCCGTTTCTGTACCTTCGCCAATATAATATTGTACGGTACTCGTATCAAATTGTGCAAAAATAGTCTGCGTGAAAAGCAGTAAGAAATACAAGGTAATTCTTTTCATGATATAAAAAATTTA
>NZ_CANRNX010000112.1 GCF_947632075.1 uncultured Flavobacterium sp. | reverse complement strand
GCTTCCTCAGCTAATCTTGCTTCTTCAGCTTTTCGTACTTCTTCCGCTTTTCGAGCTTCCTCAGCTAATCTTGCTTGCTCAGCTAAACGTGCTTCATCAGCCAATCTTGCTTCTTCAGCTAATCTTGCTTGCTCAGCTAAACGTGCTTCTTCCGCCAACCTTGCTTCTTCAGCCAATCTTGCTTGTTCTGCCAATCTCGCTTCTTTAGCCAATCTCGCTTCTTCGGCTTTTCGAGCTTCCTCAGCCAATCTTGTTTCTTCTGCTAAACGTGCTTCCTCAGCTAATCTTGCTTGTTCTGTTAAACGTGCTTCTTCTGCTTTTCGAGCTTCCTCAGTTAAACGTACTTCTTCAGCCAATCTTGCTTCTTTAGCCAATCTCACTTCTTCTGCCAATCTTGCTTCTTCGGCTAATCTTGCTTCTTCAGTTAAACGTTCTTCTTCTGCTAATCTTGCTTCTTCTGCTAATCTTGCTTCTTCGGCTTTTTCTAAACCTTTATCAATTAATTTTGAATCGATTTGTCTTACACCAGCACCACTTAAGCTTCTAAATTTTGATTTAAGAGTTACTATAATTACCCCATCTTTAGCTTCTTCGCCAAAAACACTAACTGCATCTTGTCCTTCTAAAGTAACATATGTATCAATATATTCTTCTTTTAACTTCAAAAACTCAGAATATCTAACTAAATAACCATTAACAATAATCATTGGATCTGAATTTATGATAACAGTTTGACTATTTTCATATCCATATGAAATCGAACTCACACCAACAACAGTGAAACTTAGTAAAATAATACTGATATACTTTATATTCATAGAATATTAATTTTTAATCAAAGATAAAAACATTTTTCATCAATTATAAACCAAACTTTTAATTTGTTATTAGTTATATATTTTACTTATACAAAAAATAACTTTACTTTTATAAAAAAGAAATGATTCATGAGTAAAGCTTTTTCAGAAATGATCCCTTTAGGAACAATTGCACCTGATTTTTATTTGGAAGATGTAATTTCAAAAAACAAATTTTCTTTTGATGAAATCAAAGGAGAAAAAGGAACTTTGATATCTTTTATTTGTAACCACTGTCCTTATGTACATCACGTGATTAGCGAATTGATAATGATTTCTAATGATTATCGAGTTCAAGGAATTGGTTTTGCAGCAATTTCTAGTAATGATTATTTTACATATACGGATGATTCTCCTGAGAAGATGGTTGAGTTTGCATTTAATCATCGATTTGAATTTCCTTATCTTATAGATCAAACCCAAGAGATTGCTAAAAAATATCAAGCATCTTGCACTCCAGATTTTTATCTTTTCGATTCAAGAAACAAATTAATTTATAGAGGCCAAATGGATGATTCGCGTCCAGGAAACAACATTCCTACAAGTGGAAACGATCTTAGAAGTGCAATTGATTCAATTTTATACAATCGTTCAGTTAACCCTAAGCAAAAACCTAGTATGGGATGCAATATTAAATGGAAAAAAAATAGTGAATTATAAAAACTTTTTTAACTTTGTCGGAGTATTTTTTTAGAAAATCAAAGTGAATTTTACGTTAATTTTAACAATATAATAATTTAACCATACGAAATATAATTATTTTTAATTTTACGTAAGAAAAAAATAGATTTCAATCTCAATTAATACAAACAATAAAACAACAACCTTAAAATTTAAGTTAGAAGAAACTTATGTTACACCAAAAATTTTTAAATCGTTTTGTTATTCGCCAAATTATTTGGACAGTTGTTATCATTTATTTAGCTGTTACAATTGGTCTAGTAATTTTCAAGAATCATAGTTTATTTACTTTGATCTTGCCAGTTATTTTGTTTATCCTAGCTTATACAGATGCTTTTCAAACAAAGCATACGATAAGAAAAAACTATCCGATAATCGGTAGATTACGTTACATATTAGAATCTGTTCGCCCTGAATTGAGACAATACTTCTTCGAAGGAGAATTAGACGGAAAACCTTTTAATAGACGTGAACGTTCAATTGTTTACCAAAGAGCAAAAAATGAAAAACAAACTGTGTCTTTTGGTATGCAAGACGATCCTAATAGAATTGGATACGAATGGGCTTCTCACTCTGTTTATCCAAAACACGTTACAGATTTTAACTTCAGAACTACAATTGGAAACGCTGCTTGTAAACAACCATACAGTGCAAGTATATACAACATTAGTGCTATGAGTTACGGTGCATTAAGTAAAAAAGCTATTACAGCATTAAACAAAGGTGCTCAATTAGGAGGTTTTGCTCATAATACAGGTGAAGGAGGGATTTCTGATTACCATAGATCTGGAGGTGATTTAATTTGGCAAATTGGTACAGGATATTTTGGTTGTAGAACTAAAGATGGTTTTTTCTCTGAAGAACTATTCAAAGAAAGATCGAACTACCCTGAAGTTAAAATGGTTGAATTAAAATTATCTCAAGGTGCAAAACCAGGTCATGGTGGATTATTACCTGCAGAAAAAAATACCATAGAAGTTTCTAAAATCAGAAACGTTGAACCATTTACAACAGTACATTCTCCATCTTCTCACACTGCATTTTCAGATGCTGATGGATTAGTACGTTTTATTCAAAAATTACGAGACTTATCAGGTGGTAAACCAGTAGGTTTTAAAATTTGTATTGGTAGAAAAGATGAATTCGTTGACATTGTTGAAGCAATGAAAAGAAACAACATCTACCCAGATTTTATCACTGTTGATGGCGCTGAAGGTGGTACAGGTGCTGCACCTTTAGAATTTATTGATTACATGGGAATGGCTTTATCTGACGCATTAGTATTCATTAATAAAACTTTGAAAGCTAACGGAATTAGAGAAAATATTAAAATTATTGCTGCAGGAAAAGTAATCTCTGCTTTTGATTTAGCAAAAAATATGGCTTTAGGAGCTGATGCTTGCTATAGTGCTCGCGGTATGATGTTTGCTTTAGGATGTATTCAAGCTTTACAATGTGATAGTGGACATTGTCCTGTAGGAATTGCAACACAAGATCCATTATTATTTAAAGGAATGGACGTAACAGATAAATCAGTTCGTGTAGCATCTTTCCATAAAAATACAATGAAAGCATTTGGTGAATTTATTTCTGCTTGTGGATTTGAAAAACCAACAGAAATTAAACCAGAAACTTTCCACAAACGTATTGAACACGGAAAAAACTTAACGTTTGCAGAAATGTATTTCAATGATAAAAATAATTAAATAATTAAAAAAAAGAGCTCGAAAATCGAGCTCTTTTTTTTTAATCCTATTTTTAATCTGCTGTGATTGACACTGTCCAGAATTTTGTGTAAACGTATTTAAGGTGGGTTTGACTGTTTTTACAGTTGAACCCTTTTTTCAAATA
>NZ_CANRNX010000111.1 GCF_947632075.1 uncultured Flavobacterium sp. | reverse complement strand
TTGATTAGCTTTTTTAAAATTTAAAAAAGTTTACAAAAAATTAATTTCCAAATTAAAAGCTAATAAAATGAAATTAGGTTTTTAACATATTAAAACGAACATTCATAAGCCTTTAGAGAAAAAATATTTTTTTTTGTTGATAACTATTTTTTAAACTGAAGGTTCTGGAAAAATCTTTCCTGGATTTAAAATTCCGTTCGGATCGAAAACATTTTTAATATTTTTCATCAACTGAATAGAAACTTCCGAAAAAGCAATGGGCATGTATTCTTTTTGAACCAAACCAATTCCGTGTTCACCCGATAAAGTTCCGTTTAAAGCAACTGTAGTTTCAAATATTTCACGAATGCCTTTAGGAACTTCCGTTTTCCATTGTTCATCGGTTAAATCACCTTTAATAATATTAACGTGTAAATTTCCGTCACCAGCATGTCCGTAGCAAATAGATTTGAAACCATACTTTGCTCCCGCATCTTTAACAACTGTTAGTAGTGCCGGTAATTCATAACGCGGAACAACTGTATCTTCCTCCTTATATATAGTATGTGATTTTACAGCTTCTGCTACATTTCTACGTAATTTCCAAAGGGCATTTTTTTGATCTTCAGTATCCGCAAAGAAAACCTCATCGATTTTAAATTGCTCCACAACTTTCATTATCTTTTCAGCTTGAGCAAATAAAACATCTTGAAAATTTCCATCAACTTCAATTAATAAATGCGCTTGAATACCATCTTTCAGTCCAATTTCAATCGCATCGGTAAATTTCAAAGTCCAGTCAATTGCGTCACGTTCCATAAATTCTAAAGCGCTTGGAACAATTCCTGCTTTGAAAATTTCAGAAACCGCTTTTGTTGCTTCATTCATATCATAAAACGGGACCAACATTAAAACGTTGAAATCATTTTTAGGTAGTAATTTCAAAACAATCTTAGTAACGATTCCTAAAGTACCTTCGCTCCCAACCATCAATTGTGTTAAATTATAGCCAGTGGAGTTTTTCAGAGTATTTGCTCCAGTTTCAATAATTTCTCCGTTAGGAAGAACGACTTCTAAATTCAGAACATAATCTTTAGTTACTCCGTATTTAACAGCACGAGCTCCACCAGAATTTTCGGCAATGTTTCCACCGATAAAGCAACTTCCTTTACTGCTTGGATCAACCGGATAAAAGAAACCTTTCTCTAAAACTGCATCTTGAAGTACTTGAGTAATCACACCAGGTTGGGTAATTACTTGTAAATTATTTGTATCGATTTGTAAAATTTGATTCAATCGTTCTAACGATAAACCTATTCCCTGATAAACCGATAACATTCCACCGCTCAAACCGGTTCGTGCTCCAATTGGCGTTACTGGAATAAGGTACTCGTTGGCTAATTTCAATATTCGAGAAATCTCATCGGCTGACTTTGGTTTTACAACCACTGCAGGCGGAAATACCAAATCTTCGGTATGATCTTTTCCGTATTCAATACGTGTTTCTTCATCTAAAAACACAAATTCTTCTGAAACAATTTGTGTTAATTGTTCAATAATATCGTTAGTTAGTTTTCCGAATGTTTTCATAATTAAACAGATTTAATTCCCACCTTCTTCATATTCGGAAGAAAGGCAGCAATGATTCCTATTAAAGGTAAAAAAGAACAAATTTGATAAATATATCCAATTGAAGTTTCATCAGCTAACCAGCCTAAAACAGCAGAACCTAAACCTCCCATTCCGAAAGCAAATCCGTAAAATAAACCGCTTACCATTCCAATTTTCTTAGGAAGTAATTCTTGTGCATAAACCAAAATAGCCGGAAATGCAGAAGAAATAATCAACCCGATGATTACAACTAATACTGCGGTAAATCCTAGGTTAGCATACGGAAGTAATAAAGTAAACGGGGCTGCACCTAAAACTGAAAACCAAATCACATATTTACGCCCGAAACGATCTCCGAAAATACCACCTAATAAAGTTCCGATTGCTACTGCTAATAAAAAGTAAAATAAATATACTTGCGCTTGTACTTCAGTTAAACCGAATTTATCAATAATATAAAACTGAAAGTAACTGGTTATACTGGCAACATAAAAATATTTTGAGAATAAGATAACCAACAAAATGATTACCGAAAACGTAATTCGGGTTTGAGATAAATTAGGTAAAAGAATTTCTTTTTTAACTTTACCAGCAACCGATTTTAAATGTTTACTATACCAATCTCCGACAAACCAAAGAATTAATTGTGCCAAAACAGCAAATAAAGCAAAATATGCAATGTAAATTTGAGCATTTGGTAAAACAATCCAAGCCACTAATAAAGGTGCTAGTGCCGTTCCCATATTCCCACCGATTTGGAAAACCGATTGTGCAAAACTTCTTCTTCCGCCCGATGCCATAAAAGCAACACGAGAGGATTCGGGATGGAAAACAGATGAACCAATTCCGACTAAAACAACTGAAACTAAAATCCATTCATAGCTACTTGCGTTGGCTAAACTTAAAATTCCAATCAAAGTGAACGCCATTCCGAATATTTGAGAAAATGGTTTCGGATATTTATCTGTATAAGCCCCAACAACCGGTTGTAATAGTGAGGCTGCCAATTGATAACACAAGGTAATCATACCAATTTGTCCTAAGGTTAAACCAAATTCAGTTTCTAATCTTGGGTAAATTGCAGGTATAACACCTTGCAACATGTCATTTAAAAAGTGGGCAAAGCTTATAGCTACTAAAATACTATAAGCCGTTTTAGTTTTTTTAATATTTTCCGATTGTATATCGTTTTGAACTTGCATTTTGTATTTTCTTTAAACACAAAAGTATCAATTTACAATGCAATAATGTAGGACTTTTAGTTTTCTTTTACGTTATATATTCTCTATTTTTGTGAAAAAGCATTTGTAAATATGGATTCGAACTTCAAGAAAAAATCAGCCTTAACAGAAAATGATGGTATTGAGCAACCGAAAAGCATGAACGATGTTGCAGCCGAACGAATCCGTAATCTACGTAAAAAGAAAATTAATACTTCTGAAATAATTTCTGGAATATTAAACAAAGACAAAGTTGCTTTAAGTAAAGGAATTACCTTGATTGAAAGCACAAATTCAAATCATAAAAATTTAGCTAACGAAGTAATCAATGCTTGTTTACCTCACGCAAACCAATCGGTTCGTATTGGAATAACTGGAGTTCCTGGCGTTGGGAAAAGTACTTTTATAGAATCCTTTGGAAGTTATTTAACTACTGTTGGAAAAAAAGTTGCTGTGTTAGCTATTGATCCAAGTAGTTCTATTTCTCACGGAAGTATTTTAGGTGATAAAACCCGGATGGAAGATTTGGTTAAAAATGAAAATGCTTTTATCCGTCCGTCTGCCTCTGGAGATAGTTTAGGTGGCGTTGCGCGTAAAACTCGCGAAAGTATCATTTTGTGTGAAGCTTGTGGTTTTGATGTTATTTTAATTGAAACTGTTGGTGTTGGGCAAAGTGAAACCGCTGTGCATAGTATGGTTGATTTCTTTTTACTTTTGAATTTAGCTGGTGCTGGAGATGAGTTACAAGGAATTAAACGTGGGATTATGGAAATGGCAGATGCTATTGTTATCAATAAAGCAGATGGTGATAACTTGGCTCGTGCTCGAAATGCCAAACTCGATGTAAATAGAGCGTTGCATTTGTTTCCGCCAAAAGCATCGAAATGGCAAC
>NZ_CANRNX010000110.1 GCF_947632075.1 uncultured Flavobacterium sp. | reverse complement strand
GCAATGGAGATTATTCCAACGTTGAATAAAAAGTTTGATTTGGTTTTTATAGATGCCGATAAGGAAAACTATATTAATTATTGGCATTTAATTGTTCCGATGATGAATAAAGGCGGTATTATTTTATCTGATAACGTTTTATGGAGCGGAAAAGTTTTGGAAGAAGTGAAAAAGAATGATAAATCGACTCCGATTTTATTAGAATACAACCGAATTACAAAAGAAGATCCAAGAGTTGAAACGGTTTTATTACCAATTAGAGATGGGCTAACGGTTTCACGAGTTTTATAAATACAAAAAACGCTTTCTTAATTGAAAGCGTTTTTATTTTGTTTATCTGTAAGATGTAATCTTTTGTTTAGGTATTTGAATAACTGGAAGAAAATCAATCCAGAAAGAATTCCGAAAATATAGCCAGATAAAATATCTCCTGGATAATGTAATGCTAAATAGATTCTTGTATAAGCAAATAGCAACGGAAAGAAAAAGATTATCCAAGCGTATTTGTAATATCTTTTTAATATTAAAAACAAGAAAACCATAGCTCCCATTGAGTTTGAAGCATGTCCTGAAAAGAAACTAAAGCTTTTAGTGTCTTTTAGCACTCGAACCATTCCTACTAAATCTGGTTCATTTAATGGTCTTGGTCTTTCAAATGTACGTTTAAATACATTTGTCATTTGATCTGTAAAAGTAAAGAACAACGCAATTACTACTACAAGCAAAACCAACTGTTGCCAAGTTAATTTTTTGTATAAGAAATACAAAAGAATCAAGAAAAATGGCCACCAATTTAGTTGTTTAGTTATGTAAAGCCAAAATGGATCAAAAGTTTCTGATCCTAAACTGTGTAAATAAACTAAAGTTTCTTGATCAAATTGAATAATTGATTCTAACATTATTTCATTCGTTTGATTGGACCTGTGATGTTTTCAAAATCTTCGGCTTTTTTATCGATTTCTGATTTAATGTCAGAAAGCGGATTAAACTGATCTACATTTATTGACTCTTTTAATTCATCAATTCCAACAGATTTTTTCAGTTCATCAACTTGAACTGTTTCTTTAAGATCATCGATAATTTTAGATTCTTCAACACTTTTAGTGATTTCGTGTTTAATATCGTTGGTTGCATTTTTAATTTGAGCCAATCCTTTTGCTAATCCACGAGCAATATCAGGGATTTTATCCGAACCAAATAACATTAAAACTACAGCTATAATTACAAATAACTCACCTCCACCTATTCCGAACATTTTATTTAAATTTTTACAAAGTTAAGTAATTCCTTTTTATTGTTTGTTGTCTTTAATACTTTCTAAATACATTTCTGCTTTAATTGGTAATAAAAACTCTAATTGATATGTATTTCTTCTTTTAACAGCTTCAGTTATATCAATATCATCTATGAGATAAAATCCAAAATTACCAATGTTTTCTTTTGGAATTTTTAAATCTTGAGTAAAATAATCTTCACTCATAGAACTTATTAATTGCTCAGCTAAATCACTTTGTTTTTCCATTTCAATAATCTTTTTTATCAATTTGGTTCGGCCTGATAATATATTTACCAACTGAGATATTGGTCCACCTGATGTTGCAGTATGCAAACGTTTATACATCCCTACTTTTCTTGCTTTAGCATTTGAGTATATATTTTTACTAATGCTACCATCGATTACCATTTCTTCAAGCGTGTTTTCATTTGGTTCTAATGAAACGTATAAAAATCTACTTTTTAAATCTTCTGGTGTTATTATGATGTTTATAGGTTTATAATTTTCTGAAGAAAACATTATTGTGTCATTCACGGTTATAGGTAGCTTAAAATAGCCTCCTTTTTCTGAATAAACTGTTTTTTTTGCAGATACATTTTGAATTGCAATATCATTTAACTCATAATATTTTGCAATAATCCTTCCGTTTTTAGCCACACGGTCTTGAGCATTAATTCCAAAAGAAATCAATAAAACAAATAATATATATAGATTAAACCGAATTTTCATTATTCTAAAACTTTAATAATTTCTAAATATTCACCTGCTTTTTGTGTTATCAAAAATTTTAATTCGTCTTTTTTAGAAGCTCGCATCGCTGCTAAAACCGTTTCGTCTTGAATCAAATAATATCCAAAACCTTGAATATATACTTTAGGAATTTTAAGTTCTGAAGTAAAATAATCTTCTTCAAACATTGAAACAAGTTGTTTTGTTAAAATTTCATCTCGTTCGTATTCAATAACTTTTTTCAACATGGCAGTTCTGCCCGATAATGCATTAACAATACCGTCGATGGAAAAAGCGATTCCGTTTGCTGAAGAGACAGAAGTAGCAGTATGTAATTTTTTCTCTGCTCTTGTATATTTTTTACGAGGAGCTAACCCTAAAGATTCTGCAGTGATTTTTCTATAAATAATCATTTCATCTAACGTAGTTTCTGAAACTTCCATTGGAACAAACATCAGTCTTTTAGAAAAATCGGCTTCTTTTACAACTCTTCGAATTCCTTTCAAATTTATCGATGCAAAAATAAGCGTATCATTAGGTTGCATTTCAATTTTAAAATAACCGCCTTTTTCTGTTGTTGTATTTTTTCTTGCTGAAATATTTTCAACATAAATACCTTCTAAATCATAAAATTTAGCCACAACTTTTCCTTGAACTTCTTTTCGTACTTGTGCAAAAACAACAAAAAAGTTACTGAAAAAAAACACTAAAAAAATAAGGTATTTAGTTTTCATCGATTTTATAAATAATAGTAAAAATATTATTTTAAAGTTAATTTAATTTGTATTTGAATGTAAAGTTATGTTAAAAGAAAATAACATATTTTTGCACTTTAAATTGAAGATAATGAAAAATTTAATCATAGCAAGTACATCAACACTTTTTGGCTTAGGCTATTTGGAGTATTTGTTACCAACTTTAGAAAATCATTTTAAAAACGTAAATACAATTACTTTCATTCCATTCGCACGTCCAGGTGGAATTTCGCATGACGAATATACAGCAAAAGTGGCCGAAGCTTTTGGTAAAATTGGTAAAAAAGTAATTGGTTTACATTCATTTGATAATCCTGCAGAAGCAATTACAAAAGCAGAAGGAATTTTTACAGGTGGCGGAAATACGTTTTTATTAGTTAAACAATTACACCAAACAGGAGTTATGCTGTCTTTAAAAGAAACACTTTTAAACGGAATTCCGTATTTAGGTTGTTCTGCAGGAAGTAATATTACCGGATTAACTATGGAAACAACGAATGACATGCCAATTGTTTATCCATCAAGTTTTCAAACTTTGGGAATGGTTCCGTTTAATATTAACCCTCATTATTTAGATCCGATTGAAGGTTCTACACATATGGGTGAAACTCGTGAAACTAGAATTAACGAATTTCATGCTTTTAATACACAACCTGTGTTAGGTTTACGTGAAGGAAGTTGGTTGGAAGTTCGAGGAGAAAAAATAATTTTAAAAGGTGAATTTTCTGCTCGTTTATTTAAACAAAATCAAAAACCGATAGAATTAGAAACTGAATCAGATTTATCTGAATTATCATAAAAAAAGCTCTTGATTTCTCAAGAGCTTTTTCTTTAAACTATGAATTTAGAAAATCGAAAATAATTTGAATTTGAGTAATCACTCCATTTTTCAAAGCACTTTCATCTAAATTAAATTTAGGATTATGATTTGCAACACCTTCTCCAACTCCTAAAACTAAAAACGAAGTTGGCGCAATTCTATTGTAATATGAAAAATCTTCACTTGCAGTCATACGATCTGCATCAAAAACTTTTTCGGCACCTAAAGCTTTTTCGTCGCTTGCACGCACTAAAGCATTTAATTCTTTATTATTCTGAATTGCTGGATAGCTACTGTAATAATCTAATTCGTAAGTACCATTGTGAGAAGTTACTACGTGATCTACAATAGTTTCAACACGTTCTTTAACTAATTCACGAGTTGGCTCAGAAACCGTTCTAACTGTTGCGGCTAATTCTGCTTTATCTGCAATTACGTTGTTAGCGGTAATTTTACCCATAAATGTGCATAAATGAAACAATTTTATTTAAAAGATAAATCTTTCGAATTTCAATT
>NZ_CANRNX010000109.1 GCF_947632075.1 uncultured Flavobacterium sp. | reverse complement strand
GGTACCTTAGCTCAGTTGGTAGAGCAATGGACTGAAAATCCATGTGTCCCTGGTTCGATTCCTGGAGGTACCACAAAAAAAAAGCCTTAGAAAATCTAAGGCTTTTTTTATTGGATAATTTAGTTTATGGGAATAAAAAAAATCAGCCTAAGCTGATTTTTTTTGAGTATTTAAAATAATAGAAAGTAAAATGTAAAATCCTATTATAAATGGTACTGCTGTATATCTAAATATAATTAAGGATAAAACTGATATTCCTAAAAAGAAAATAGTTAGTTTATTATCGCTGATTTTTTTACTTTTTATTTTTAATGAAAAAAGAGGTAATTCTACATTCATAATAATAGCACTAAAAAAGCTAATAAATACTAATATGTAAGGATTACTAAACAATTGAATTAAAATATCAAATTGTGTAGTTGCCATAATTGTAGGAATACTTAAAACAAACAAAGCACTTGCAGGAGTAGGTAATCCTATGAAGCTATCAGTTTGTCTGGTATCTATATTAAATTTAGCTAAACGCCAGCACGAACCTAAAGTGATAATAAATCCGATAAACGGAACTAATTTCATATAAAAAGTATCATCTGTAACATTATATATTTCATTGTTTTCTTGAATGTGAGCAAGCATTTGATACATTACTGCTCCGGGTACAACACCAGAAGTAACCATGTCAGCTAAAGAGTCAAGTTGAACTCCTAATGGACTTGAAACTTTTAAACTTCTCGCAGCAAAACCATCCCAAAAATCAAAGAAAATACCCATACTAACCCAAAAGAACGACATTTGAAGATTGTCATCAAAAGCATAAACTAAAGCGATTAAACCTGATAGTAAGTTTAAAAGAGTTATAATGTTAGGGATTTGTTTTTTTATATTCATGTTCTTTTAATATAATTTATTTTAAATTTAATAAAAAACAAATGTAAGCAATAAGTTATATATATTTTGAGTTTAGTAATTGAGAATTTTATTTCATCTTTGTAAAAACATTTCTAAAAGTGAGTAAGAGTTTTTTATTTCTTTTGTTATCAGTTAGTTGTATAACTTACGGACAAACTGCCAGAAAATATTCGAATGAGTTTTTAAATATAGGGGTTGATGCCGCGGCTTTTGGTATGGCTAATAGTGTAATTGCACAAACTAACGATGTGAATGCAGCTTATTGGAATCCGTCTGGTTTAGTTAATTTAGAAACTAAACAAGTTTCACTAATGCACGCAAGTTATTTTGCAAACATTGCACAATATGATTACGCTGCTTTTGCAATGCCAATAGATGAAAAAAGTGCAGTAGCTTTATCAATGATTCGTTTTGGTGTTGATGATATTTTAAACACTACAGAATTAATCGATCAGAACGGTAATATCGACTACAATAGAATTAGTTTGTTTTCAACTGCAGATTATGCCTTTACCGCTTCTTACGCCAGAAAATTAGATATTGAAGGATTGTCTGTCGGAGCAAATGCAAAAGTTATTCGCCGAGTAATTGGTAAATTTGCTAACTCTTGGGGATTTGGTTTTGATGTTGGAGTACAATATAAAACAAAATCGAATTGGCAATTTGGTGCAATGGTACGTGATATTACCACAACATATAATACTTGGAGTATAAATAAAAAGGAATTTGATAAAATTAAAGATGCTGTTCCTGGGCAAAATGATGCTTTACCTGAAACCACAGAAATAACACTTCCTAAATTACAAATTGGAGCTGCAAAAAATTTCAACTTAAGTGAAGATTTAAATTTGTTAGCTGCAGCTGTTTTACATACCGAATTTGCTCAAACAAACGCTGTTATTTCAGGAAAAGGATTTAGTATGCAACCTTCTGCTGGAGTTGAATTCGGATATGCTGATGTTGTTTTTGTTCGTGGAGGTGTAGGAAATTTTCAGAACGAATTGTTAATAGATGGAAATCAAAAGCTTACTTTTCAACCTAATTTAGGAATTGGATTTAAGTATAAAGGAATTCAAATTGATTATGCGTTAACAAATATTGGTGAACAGAGTGCTTCACTTTATTCAAATATTTTTTCTTTAAAATTAGACTTAAGTATATTTACTAAATAATGATTTCAAATTTTTATAAAAACCTAAAACAGCAAATCGTATTATTGGTTTGTTGTTTTTCATTTATAGCTCATTCACAAGGTTTGCAACTTTCAGATCAAGCTCAAATTAGCGTATTAACCTGTGGTTCTGGAGATGAAATGTATTCAATTTTCGGTCATACCGCTATTCGTGTTCAAGATAATTTAACTGGTTTTGATACAGTTTATAATTACGGAATGTTCGATTTTAATACACCAAATTTTTATTCTAAATTCATTAAAGGCGATTTGTTATATTCTGTTGGAGAAGAAAATTACAACGATTTTTTGGCAACTTATAAATATTATAACCGTTCTGTTAATGAACAATTTTTAAATCTTTCATTAGAACAAAAGCAAGCGATTTTTGATAAAATCCAATATCAATTAGCAACTAATGAGCGTTTTTATCAATATAAATTTATTGATAACAATTGCACAACAAAGGTGGTTGATTTATTAAATGAGGTTTTGGAAGATCCTATCGAAGTGGATTTTGAAGGAAATGTAGATTCACAACGTAATATTTTAAATTCATTTTTGCCGAAAAATTATTTCGAAAAATTAGGAATTAATTTACTTTTCGGAAAAAATGTTGATAAAGAAAATGACAAAGTTTTTTTGCCAGAAAAGTTAATGCATTCTATTGCAAATACTAAAATTGAAAATAGAAAATTAGAACAAAACGATATTACGCATTATACTAAAATTGAAAATGAAGATAATAATAATTGGAATACCATTTATTTCTTTTCTATTATCTGTTTAATTCTTGCTTTTTTATCAAAAGTACGTTTTGTTCAAATTCTTTTTTTTGGATTTATCGGAATTTTAGGAAGTGTAATTTTAGCTGTAAGTTTGTTCACTCATCATTCAGAATTAGTTTGGAACGAAAGCTTGTTTTTATTTAATCCTTTGTATTTCTTATTGTTTATTGGTAAGTTTCAAAAACTTAGCATAAAATTTTCAGCTGTTTTTATTTTATTGTTTTTAATTACTGCTTCTTTAACTAAAATTTTAATAATTTTGCCTTTACTTGTTTTGCAAGTAGTTTATTTATTTCAACTTTATAATAAGAAAAAGTAAAAAATGTTTTCCATTTTTAAATCTAAGCCAATTTTAAAAGAACTTATTCCACCCGGGATAGTTGATATTCATTCTCATATTTTGCACGGAATTGATGATGGTGCAAAAACTCTTGATGATACTATTTTTTTAATAGAATCTATGAAAGGTTTTGGTTTTAAAAACATCATAACTACTCCACATACAACTCCTTTAGTTTGGGAAAACACCAGAGAGGGAATTCTTTCTAAATTAGATCAAGTTAAAACTGAAATTCCTGATTTGGCTCAGTCTGTTTCTTTACATGCTGCTTCTGAATACTTAATGGACGATAGTTTTTTGAAAAGAATTGAATCTGAAAAATTATTGACTCTAAAAGATAATATAGTATTAGTTGAAATGTCTTATATAAATCCTCCGATTAATTTATACGATATTTTGTTTCAATTGATTAATGCTGGATATCAACCAATTTTGGCTCATCCAGAACGTTATAATTTTTACGGAAATGATTACGGTTCTTTTAAAAAATTAAAACATGCTGGTTGTTTGTTTCAATTAAACTTATTGTCTGTAACAGGTTATTATGGTGAAAAAATTGCTGAGATTGCTGATTATCTATTAAAAGAGAATATGTATGATTTTGTAGGTTCAGATATTCACCATAAAAAACATATCGAAGGTTTTTCATTGAAAATAAAAATAAAAAATATATCTAATTTTGAAAAATTAGTTGATAACAATAAATGGTAATGCATCAAAAGTAGTGTTTTCACTGCAACCGCTAAGTACTACTATATTTCGTGAATTTTCTATTACCAACAAACATAACATAAGAGTGGACTATTAGGTCAGCTCTTTGTTTTTCGTAACTATAAATGTTTATTTTTAAGAATTGTTTAATCTCATGATTCAAAAATGGTGGTATGAAAATTTTATGTCCCAAATGTAGTTCTCATAATTAACTTAAATACAGATGCTGTGTAGGCTTCCCCTTTTTAGTACAAGTTAAAAGTATACAATATTCTATTACGTTTTATAGTTGAAGTACTAAGTGA
>NZ_CANRNX010000108.1 GCF_947632075.1 uncultured Flavobacterium sp. | reverse complement strand
AATAAAAAGTTTTACAAAGAATTATCGAACTGGTATTTCTGGGCGATTAAAGAAGTGAAATTTCCAGCTGAACCTACAATAGAAGATGCACATAGACAAGGAAAAAATTACGATGATTTAGTAAACGAACAGAAGGCAACCAATGTTATTCGTTTATTAACGCGTTTACTATTTGTCTGGTTCATCAAAGAAAAAAAATTAATACCTGAAGAATTATTTGATATTAAATTTCTGCAACAAGATTTACTACATAAAATAGATCCTTTAAAGCCTGTAGGTATGTTTGTCGAACAAGACAAAGAATCGATTTATTACAAAGCAATCTTGCAAAACTTATTTTTTGCAACCTTAAATTGTCCAAAAGAGGCAGATGATTACGATAAACGTTTTAGAGCATTTCGTTCCTCTTCATCTAATTTTGGCGTAACCCATTTAATGCGTTACGAAAACTATTTTAAAAACAAAGAGTTGTTCCTTAAAATGGTTAACGATACCGTACCATTTTTAAACGGTGGATTGTTTGAATGTTTAGATGTTCGTGGAGAAAAAGAATCGAAAGAAGAACGTATATACATCGACGGGTTCTCAGATAATTTACCCAAAGAGCAGAAATTAATTGTACCAGATTATTTGTTTTTCGGGAACGAAATTACAATTGATTTATCAGAGGAATACGGTGCGAAAAGTAAAGAATTCAAAGAATCTAAAGCCAAAGGATTATTCGAAATTTTAAAGTCCTATAAATTTACGATTACTGAAAATACGCCTTTAGAAGAAGAGGTTGAATTAGATCCTGAATTATTAGGGCGTGTATTCGAAAATCTACTAGCTTCATACAATCCAGAAACCAAATCTACGGCTCGTAAACAAACGGGATCGTTCTATACACCGCGTGAAATTGTAAATTATATGGTAGACGAAAGTTTAATCGCTTACCTTAAAAACAATTGTACCAATTGGAGTGGTTTGTCAGAAGAAGAGATAGATACACAATTGCATCAATTATTTGCTTTCGATGAGTACAATCCGTTTAAAGAGAATAGAGAGTTAACAACTAAAATTATTAATGCTTTAGGTGCTTGTAAAATATTAGATCCTGCTTGTGGATCTGGTGCCTTTCCTATGGGAACTCTACAAAAAATGGTGCATGTATTAAGTAAGTTAGATCCGGATAATACCATTTGGAAAGAGTTACAGATTAAGAAAGCCCAACAACAAGCGGAAGAAGTTTTTAAAATTGATAACAACGAGATTCGTGAAGATTTATTAAAAGAAATCAATCATAATTTCGATGAAAAAATCAATGATCCTGACTATGCACGTAAATTATATATCATCGAAAATTCTATTTATGGAGTAGATATCCAACCAATAGCAGCGCAAATTTCTAAATTACGTTTCTTTATTTCGTTGGTGGTAGAACAAAAAGTACATAACGAGTTACCTAATTTTGGGATTAAACCATTACCCAATTTAGAAACCAAATTTGTTACCGCAAATACTTTGGTAGATATTGAAAATTCGGATAACCAAACCAATTTATTCGAAACCGATACCATTATTCAGTTAAAGGCAAAATTAAAAGCCGTACGTAACAAAATTTTCAATGCGCGTACGCCCGAAACGAAGAAAAAATACAAAGAAGAAGACCAAACCATCCGTTTACAAATAGCAGAAGAATTAAAAAATATTGGGTATCCTGAAACTGATGCCGATGCATTAGCATCTTGGGATCCTTACAATCAAAATGCCTGTTCTCCATTTTTCAATTCAGAATGGATGTTCGACATCAAAGAAGGGTTCGATGTAGTGATTGGTAATCCGCCTTATGTAACATATAAAGGGAAAGAACGCGTTCATATTTCTGATAATGAATTTGAATATTTATTAAAAAAATATAAGAATACTGCAGAATATAAAGTGAATAGTTATGCTTTGTTTATTGAAAATGCTGTTAATTTATTAAGATCTAACGGTGTTAATTCATTTATTATACCTAGTACTATTTTACAGAATGAATATTTGAAAAATTCAAGAAAATTTATTTTGGAAAAAAACCATATCGATTTAATTGTAATTTTTAAGAACAGTATTTTTGAAGCAGTAACTGATTCTATAATTTTAAATATTAAAAAAAATAAATTACTTTATGAAACTAAAGTACTTAAAAAGTCAGATTGTAATTTTTATAATAATATTTATGAAATATGGAATAAAAAAGAATGGTTAAATAATTCCGATTATGTCATTAATGTTAAATTAAATGAATTAGATAAAAAAATAATTAGTGATATAGAATTAGACAGTTATCAATTAGGTGATGTTTTGAATGTCTATGTCGGTATAGTAGCATCAGGAATAAAAAAATTCCTTTCTAATTCCAAAAAAGATATTAATCATAGAAAATACCTTCTGGGTAAGGACATTGGTCAATTTTCTATTAATTGGAATAATAGATTTATTAATTATTTACCAGAAGAGTTACATAGTAACACTGATGAAAATGTTTACTTAAGCGAGTATAAAATTCTAGTAAGAAAGACAGGTAATAAATTATTAGCATTTATTGATAAAAATCAATTTTTCACAGATCAATCTATATATAACGTATATAAAAGTGATAATAGTTTTAGTTATATAGACTTCGTATATATTACATGTATTATAAACTCATCACTAATGAATTATTATTTTAATAAGAAATTGATTACTAATGAAGATGTTTTTCCATATATAAAAGGTATTCACTTAAAATCATTACCAATAAAAATGGATAGAGATTTTTATTGGGTATTATTTATATTAGGTGAATTAAATATTTATTTAAATGAAAATAAATATAAGGTTTATTTAGATTTTTTAATACTTGAAATTTATTTAAATAGAAATATTGAAATTGTAAATATAGGTATAAAAGAATTTATTGAAAAAGATCTAAAAGAAGTATTAGGTAGTAAAGATCTAGCTATAATGAGTGATGAGGGTAAATATAAAGTAATAAAATCGTTAGATAGAAAGTGGCAAGATCCAAACAATGAAGTTGTGAAACGTATAGCACAATTCAAAGAAAAAAGTCCTGACATATTAAAAGTAATAATGGAGAGTTAAAAATAAAATGAGCTACTATAACTACATAACCGAAAAACGCAATGATTCTTTAGAATTAAAAGAATTAATGGCAGATGTTGTCAATAATTTAATACAATATAAAACCGATGAAATTAAACCTGGTGTACTACTGGGGTTAATACAATCGGGTAAAACACGTGCCTTTTTAGGCGTAATGGCAAAATGCTTTGACGAAAACTACGATGTTTCGGTCATATTGACCAAAAACTCGGTAGCCTTAGTAGAGCAAACGATAAAACGTCTAAAGTCTGAATTCGAAACGCCTATTAGTGCACGCAAATTATACGTTTGGGATGTCATCAAAATGCAGAATTTAGATCAATTGACAGGTTATATTTTGCAAAACAAAGTGATTTTTGTCGTAAAAAAGGAGATGAAAAATATGGAACGTTTACACGAGATATTCGATTCTGTTCCTTTATTACAAAACAAAAACATCTTAATCATAGATGATGAGGCAGACCAAGCCAGTGTATCATTTGTCAATGATAAAGAAAAAGCAGAAGGGATAGATTTTGCAAAAATTGCAGATTCTTTATCAAAATTCAGATTAAAATTAAAAGGTAGAAATAGCTTTTTACAAGTTACAGCAACGCCATATTCTTTATATCTACAACCCGATAATTTAGAAATAGATGGGGTAGAAACGGCTCCTAATCGTCCAGCATTTACCAATTTATTAAAACCACATCCTGCTTACGTTGGAGGTAAATATTATTTCGAAAAAGCAATAGATCCAGATTCTACAGCGTATTATGTGTACAAACAAGTAAATGACGATCAGATAGATTATCTAAATGGCAAAGGTAAAAGTACAGGTACGTACAATAAAAAGTCGTTATCCAATTGTTTACGTACAGAGAATTTTAAAGCTATTCGGGATGCCATCATTAGCTATTTGGTCGGTGGTGTCATTCGTCAATTACAAGAAAAAGAATCTGCTGATATATGGGCGCCAAATTACCATTCGGCTTTTGTATTGCATACCAGTGTTACTAAATTAATTCATAGCCAACAAAAACAATTGGTCGAAACACTTTTAGAGGAATTAAACAATCTATCAGATACAGAATTGTTTACTTTTTTAAAGTATGCCTACCACGAGTTTGAATTATCGATGAAGCTAGTAGTGGATAAACTACCTACATTGGAGGAAGTAGTTGCACAAGTAAAGGAAGCTTTAGCTAACAAATTTATTGGTGTAACAATCGTTAATTCCGAAAATCAAGTCGTAGA
>NZ_CANRNX010000107.1 GCF_947632075.1 uncultured Flavobacterium sp. | reverse complement strand
CTAAATCATTACCAATAATAATTTCACACTGCCTAATTCGCTCTTAATTAACCGCTTTGGTCCTAATTGATTTTTTTAAATAAAAAGTTTAATTTGATTATAAAAGCCAAATAAATTACTTTTTAATTACAAAAACAAAAAACGGCTTATAAATAAATCACAATTAACACACTTTAAATTTAGTTATTAAAAAAAATACATGATTTTTATCAGATTTTAATAAAAAAAGAATCATGACTTTAGCAATTCATTAAAAAATAAAAACATGAGTTGTTATAATACACATAACTTCCACATTCCAGTCATGGGGCTAGCATATACTATTGACACACCAATACGAGTTGCACACAGAGGAATTTCTTCAGTTATTTCTGTCATGGACGACGAGTTAATTGAACGCATGAATATTTATTATTGTAAAGAATTTAACTTGCCTTATAAAGAAATTTCAAATAAAATTGAAGACTTTAGAGCCAAAAGAATTACAGCGTATTTAGATACAGTTGATACAATTGTTGTAAAAAAATATCAAGAAGTTAAAAAAAATTTACTCGAAAATAAAAAAGCAGTAGCAAACTTTTTAGAAACTCTTCCAAGTATTTCAGATCTAAAAAATGAACTTCTTAAATATTTAGAAAGCAATCATTCTGTGAACCACTTGAAAAATATCTTAGATGAACATTTTAAACCTGGTAGTATCGATGTAAACATAATGACTAAAGTTGATCGTGAACAGTATAAATCTAAAGAACCTTTACCAAGTATTTATAATGATGCTCATTCTGCTTTGAGAGGATTCGCAAATAGTAAAGTTAATGGCTCTGTAGTTTTATCTGCAGGAATGAACCCCAAATTATTTAGCTATTTTGAAGAATTTAATTGTTTCTATCCAGATGTAAATAATCAAATAGCTAAGAAAATAATCTTAAAAGTAAGCGACTATAGATCAGCAATAATACAAGGACAACAATTAGCAAAAAAAGGTCTGTGGGTTTCTGAATATCGAATTGAATCTGGATTAAATTGTGGAGGGCATGCTTTTGCTACCGATGGTCAACTAATGGGACAAATTCTAGAAAATTTTAAAGAAAAAAAGAATAAGTTAATTGAAACCACACATCAATTATTAATAAAGTCTTTAGAACAAAAAGGAAAACACATCCCAGAAAAACCTTTAAATCTACATATTACAGCCCAAGGTGGAATAGGGACAGCTGAAGAAAACAATTTCCTCTTAAACTATTATAACTTAGATGCAACAGGATGGGGATCACCGTTTTTACTAGTACCAGAAGCAACATCAACAGATTTAAACACCCGTATTTTACTTTCAAAAGCAACCGAAGCTGATTTATATTTAAGTAATATTTCACCTTTAGGTATCCCATTTAATACAGTTCATGGTACAACAAATGAATATTTGAAACAGCAACGAATTGCAAAGAAGAACCCAGGAAGTTCTTGCCCAAGAAAATATTTAGCTTTAGACAAATCATACGAACAAGAAGGAACTTGTACTGCATCTAGAAAACATCAAAAAAAATCTTTAGCAATTTTAGATGAGAATAAAGATCAACTTTCAAAAAAGGCTTACGATAAAGAATTCGAAAAGATAACAGAAAAATCATGTTTATGTATTGGTTTGGCAAATGCTTCACTTCTTGATTTAGGTTTAGAAATTAAAGGAGAAGAACAAGGAGTTGTAATTTGCCCGGGACCAAATATCGCTTATTTTACTAAAGAAGTTTCGTTAGATGAAATGATTGATCATATTTATGGTAGAACTAATATAATAGAAACCAAAGATCGACCACATTTCTTCATAAAAGAGTTAAGCATGTATATAGATCATTTCAAAAAAGAGAAAATGAACTATGAAGCAGACCCAACTTCAATAAAATTGAAGAAGCTAAATAAATTAAAAGAGAATTTATTAGATGGTATCACTTATTACAGAAACCTTTTTACAACCAACTTAAATTATTTCTCTGAAGAAAGAAATAAAATTCAAACTAAGTTAACAGAATATCAACAACAAATAAACTAAAAAAAACGCTTTCAAATTATTTTGAAAGCGTTTTTACAAACAACAAATAAATAATATCATTAGCTACTTTTAAAAAAAGGCTGTAACATTAGAGTACATCAAAGGTAATAGAAATCGCTTAAATCATTCAAAAGATTAACACAAAACTACTTCCCTACTTACTTAACTTATTAAAAGTTTTGATTACTATTTTATTTAATTCTGGAACCCAATGCATTGCAAAAACAATTCCTGATAAAACAAATGCAAATAAAAAACATCTTAATATAAAACTAAACCCAGCCCAATCAGGCAATGGTAAAATTGAAAATACATAAAGCAAACTCAACGATAAAATTATAAGTTTTAAATATTTTTTATCTAATGGAAGCATTCGAAATTTCTTATAAATAAAAATTAATTTCATTAAGTTAAAAACAAACATCGAGAACAACGAGGCATAAGCAACACCAATAATACCAAAATTCGTTTGTGTTAATATAAAATAGTTTAACCCAATATTTAATCCTGCCAACGATAATATCGCTATTAAATTAAACTTGTAGTATTTTGAGTAAGCAATAATTTCTGTATTGAAACCGGTAGCCATATTTAAAATTACATTCACACCTAGAATATATAAAATAGGAAGTGATGGTGCTAATTTATCTGAAGTAGGTAACAAAGCAAATAAATCTGAAATACCCAAAATTAAACATCCAAACATTAAAATTCCAATGAAATACAAATTCTTAGCAACTTCAGTATATTTATTTTTTAATAAATCGAGCTGATTATTTTTTAAAGCTTCAGATATAATTGGACTATAAAGCGCGAAAACTCCCGTAGCCGGAATCATTAAAGCATTTGCCAAATTCACACCAATATTAAAATCTCCATTTGCTTCGTTAGAAATAAATTCAGGAATCATAATCGAATCAATTCTAAAAGCAAAAAAAGAACCTAAACTTGCTGTAAAAGCATACAAACTGTATTTATAATATTCTTTCTTAGAAATTTCTTGAAATAAATCTTGATAATTTAAACTAAAAACCGGTTTGAAAATGCGCAATAAATACCATGCAATAGCCATAAAAATAAGTAAAAACGAAAGAGTATAAATACTTAAAGCTTCATGGTAAGAAACCGCAAAATATAAAACCAAAATAAAAGCCAAAGGCAAAGTAATTTTAGGAATTATCTTTTCAAAAAAAGTGGGAACAGCAATTTTTTGCAAGTTGTAAGCTTGACGTTTCATCAAATCTATAAAAGCCAAAAAAACAGCAATTATAAATCCGTAAACATAGTTTTCTGTATTTGTAGTAACTTCTAAAAAGTAAAAAATAGATATAAAAAAAGCGCAAAATCCTATCATAAAAACAATAGAAATCGCACTATAAGAAAACAACTTACGTTGTAAAAATTCATTTAATTGTGGCTGAAAATTCAATAAAGCAGTAGAAGCTCCCAAAACCATAATGGGGTACAAAATTTGGGCAAACCCGTCAATGAACCTTACAATTCCTAAAAATTCTTTATCATTCGGATAAATAAACAAAGTAGAAATCATTCCAATAGCAACTCCAATGTAGTTGATAATTGAAAATAAAAGCGCTTGTTTACTCGAAAATTTAGAATCCATTTGTACTTATTTTTACAAATATAATCGTAATATTGATATACTTTTTGAAAAGTAGAAAGATAATAGTTAGAATAAAATGTACGAAAAAACATATCCGAAAGAAAGGTTCGAAAAAACCTTAAATTTCTTGAACAAACACTTAAATAAATCAGAACAAATTTTGGATTTAGGTGTTGAAAATCCGCTTTCTAAATTAATGAAAGAACAAGGTTTTCAAGTTCAAAATACAAAAGGTGAAGATATTGATGTGAATTTTGATTCACTTGATAACAACAACTACGAAATTTTAACAGCTTTTGAAATTTTCGAACATTTATTAAATCCGTTTACCGTTTTACAGCATTGTAAAGCCGATAAAGTTTTTATTTCGGTTCCGTTGCGTTTGTGGTTTTCGCCTGCTTACAGAAGTAAAACCGATATGTGGGACAGACATTATCACGAATTTGAAGATTGGCAATTAGATTGGTTGTTGGAAAAAGCGGGCTTTAAAATTATCGATTCTATTAAATGGGCGCATCCGGTTAAGAAATTCGGAATCAGACCCATTTTACGCAAATTCACACCGCGCTATTATTTAGTTTATGCAGAACGTATTTAAGATGAATTACTACATAATTATTCCGGCTTATAACGAAGAAAAATTTATTCAGGTTACTTTGCAATCCATCTTAAATCAAACATTACTTCCTAAAAAAGTGGTTATTGTAAACGATAATTCTACAGATAAAACCGGTGACATAATTACTGAATTTGAAAATAAATCACCTATTTTCAAACAAGTTTTAAAAGTTTCAGAAAACATTCATTTACCCGGAAGTAAAGTAATTCAGGCTTTTGAAAAAG
>NZ_CANRNX010000106.1 GCF_947632075.1 uncultured Flavobacterium sp. | reverse complement strand
GAGATGAAGTTTACGTTCGTGGATTCTTAGGAAAAATGATTTTCTCTGGAGAAGAAGCGCTTAAAAAAGGTTCTGTTCTTTCTGGAGGTGAAAAAGTACGTTGTATGATTTCTCGTATGATGATGCTTCGTGCCAACGTATTAATGTTAGATGAACCAACGAGTCATTTAGACCTTGAATCGATTACAGCTTTCAATAACTCTTTAAAGAACTTTAAAGGAACAGTTTTATTAACAACAAGTGACCACGAATTTGCTCAAACTGTTGGAAATAGAATTTTAGAATTAACTCCAAACGGTGTTATTGATCGTTACATGACTTTTGATGATTATTTAGAAGATCCTAAAGTGAAAGAATTACGTGATAAAATGTACACAGTATAGTTAAAAAGCTCGATTCAAATGAATCGAGCTTTTTATTTTTTAAACTTTACTTGTATTTCATTATTTATTTCTAAAAGATCATTTATAAACTGCTCTTGATTTTTAGGTGAAATCATTATGCTTTCGAATTTATTATAAACAATTTCTAACCGTTTAATCGACGCAGCTGGTGCACTGGTTATATTGGTAAGTTCTTGTATTATTCTAATATTATTAATGTCAATTTTCTCTTTATAAAAAAAGCTCGATTTAATATGTAGTGAATTTTCATCTATCACATAAGATGTGGTTTTTAAACCAAGCCAACAAATAATTATAGGACAAAACATAAATAATACAACCGTTAAAAGAATCAACTTGTTTTGAAATTCAATTTCAAATAAGGCATAGAAATTCATGATACATAAAAGACCAAAAATTATTAAGTTTTCTATTCCAATTCTCGATTTATATTTTTTCATTTCTATTTTATTTATTTTAGCTAAGATAATATAATCTTGTAATTTCCCCTTGCTTTTTCAGGTTTTACAGATTTAATATTTATAGTCAATCCATTTATAAATGCTATATTTGTAGCTATTTAGTTATAAAATCTTCTTCTAATTTTTTGAAGAAATTTAGTTGGAATTACAATGAATTACTTATCAGTAGAAAATATATCGAAATCTTTTGGAGCAAGAACTTTGTTTGAAGATGTTTCGTTCGGAATTAATAAAGACCAAAAAGTTGCTTTTGTAGCAAAAAACGGTTCAGGTAAAACTTCAATTTTAAAAATCATAACAGGTAACGATACTCCAGATAGTGGGCAAGTAGTTACTCGTAAAGGTATTCGTGTGGAATTTCTTTCCCAAGAACCTTATCTTCAAGACGAATTAACAATAGAAGAAAGTATTTTTGCTTCTGATAACGAAATTTTAAAGGTTATAGAACGTTATGAAAAAGCTCTTGAAAATCCAGAAGAAGAAGAGGCTTATCAGGTTGCTTTTGACCAAATGGATTTATATAACGCTTGGGATTTTGAAACGCAATACAAACAAATTCTTTTTAAACTTAAGTTAGAAGATTTAAAGCTTAAAGTAAAAAATCTTTCGGGTGGACAAAAAAAGCGTTTGGCTTTAGCAATCATCTTAATTAATAAACCTGATTTATTGATTTTAGATGAGCCTACCAACCATTTAGATTTAGAAATGATTGAATGGTTAGAAAGCTATTTCGCTAAAGAAAATATTACTTTGTTTATGGTAACGCACGACCGTTTCTTTTTAGAGCGTGTTTGTAACGAAATCATTGAACTTGATAACGGTAAAATTTATCAATATAAAGGAAACTATTCATATTATTTACAGAAAAAAGAAGAGCGTATCGCTGCAGAAAATGCTTCGATAGATAAAGCTAAAAATCTTTTTGTTAAAGAATTGGAGTGGATGCGTCGTCAGCCAAAAGCGCGTACTACAAAATCAAAATCACGTCAAGATGATTTCTACGTAATTAAAGAAAAAGCTACTTCTCGAAGAAAAGAACATACGGTTGAGTTAGAGATTAATATGGAACGTATGGGAAGTAAAATTGTTGAACTTCACAGTGTTTCTAAGAAATTTGGAGATAAAGTAATTTTAGATAACTTCAATTATAATTTTAATCGTGGTGAACGTATTGGAATTATTGGTAAAAACGGAACAGGTAAATCCTCTTTCTTAAATATTTTAACTCAAACTACTCAACCAGATTCTGGTAAAGTAGTAGTTGGTGAAACAATTAAAATGGGTTATTACACACAAAGTGGAATTAATCCGAAACCAGAACAAAAAGTTATTGATGTAATTAAAGAATTTGGAGAATACATTCCGTTAACAAAAGGGCGTTTGATTTCTGCCGCACAGCTGTTAGAGCGTTTCCTTTTCGACCGTAAAAAACAGTACGATTTTGTTGAGAAATTAAGTGGAGGTGAGTTGAAACGTTTGTATTTATGTACCGTTTTAATCCAAAATCCAAACTTCTTAATTTTGGATGAGCCAACGAACGATTTAGATATCGTAATTTTAAATGTATTAGAAAGTTTCTTGTTAGATTACCCAGGGTGTTTGTTAGTGGTTTCTCACGACAGATATTTTATGGATAAGATTGTAGATCATTTGTTTGTTTTCCGTGGAGAAGGAATTGTAGAAGATTTTCCTGGAAACTATTCAGATTTCCGTGCTTATGAAGATTCTATTGAGCCAGTTAAAGAAGAACCAAAGGAAAAGGTAAATTGGAAAGAAAATCAGCCTAAAAAAGCAGGATTGAGTTTCAATGAACAAAAAGAATTTTCTAAAATAGAAAGAGAAATTAAAGATCTTGAATACAAGAAAAAACAGATAGAAAATGAATTTTCTGAAGGTAAAGTAGCCGATGATAAAATCGAAGAAAAAGCTAATGAACTTCAAAAAATCATCAAAAGCTTAGAAGAGAAAGAAGAACGTTGGTTTGAACTTTCAATGAAATTAGAAGAATAAAATCGCTCATTTGAGCGATTTTTTGTATTAATAAAATAAAAAAACCGATTAGTTATCTAATCGGTTTTTGCTTGCGGAGAAAGAGGGATTCGAACCCCCGGACCTGTTACAGTCAACAGTTTTCAAGACTGCCGCAATCGACCACTCTGCCATTTCTCCTTTGGTCTATAACAATGTTTGTTTCATTATTACGAGTGCAAATATACTATGTTTTTCAATATTTACAAGGCTTTTGAGTAAAAAAAACTTAGCTTTTATTAATTAAAAAGCTAAGTTTCTATTTTAGAATATATTATAAAAAAATAAAATTAAAAATTATTTTCTACTTCTGCAGCTTCAAGCATGAAATAATGCAAATCGGTATTCTTCATGAATGGTTTTTGGTTTTGTTGTCCAGGTCCAAACATAGCTATTTCTACATAATCTGCAGAATGATCCATAGAAATCCAACCTACAGAATTATAATCTTTTTGAATTTCTGCAAACGATTTAAATGGCAATTTTTTAAAGTTATACAATCCATCATCTTCTTTATATAAGCCTTTGTAATAGTCTAATAAATGTTCAGATTGATCGTCTGTGATTTTAAAACCTAAGTTACTATGAATGTAATCAATTAATTGAGATTCTGTTGTTCCAGGTTTTATGTTATTTAATAACGATTCATTTGTTTGATTGTAATGTTGGATAGAATCAAAGTGATCATCAGCATATTTACCATAAATAACTCCTGGATTTGCATTTCCGTGATCTGTAGTGATTATTACTAAAGTATTTCCGTCTGCCTTTGCGAAATCTAAAGCTACTTTAACAGCATCATCAAATTGCAATTGATCATGAATTAATCCTGCAATATCGTTTGCATGTGCAGCCCAATCAACTTTTCCAGATTCAACTTGAAGAACAAAACCGTTCTTATGAGATTTCATAGCATGGATTGCAACTTCTGTCATTTCTGCTAACGTTGGATATTCTTTAGTAAGCTCAGGGCTATTTTTTCTGTCGATTGCATACGGAAGTGAATCATCACCAAATACACCTAAAATTGGTTTTGAATAATCAATATTTTTTAAATCTGATTTAGATTTGGCAACGTTATAACCTTTATTAGCAAAAGCTGCATATAGATCTTTTTTATCTTTACGTAAATTAGCATCAAAATATTTATTTCCACCACCCATTAAAACATCATATTCAAGTTTTAAATATTCGTTTGCAATTGCAGATTGGTCGTTTCTACTTTTCATACTAACAGTAAATCCGGCAGGAGTTGCATGAGTAATCGGAACTGTTGTAACACAACCTGCTTTTTTACCTGCTTTTTTAAATTTTTGCCAAATTGGTAAAAGTTGATCTCCGTTTGTACTAATGTTAATCATACCGTTTTTAATGCGTTCACCAGAACCCCAAGAGGAACTTGCGGCAGCAGAATCTGTAACAATAGAAGAAGCAGAGGCCATATCCATTAAACCACGAGATACAATATTATCTTTATAAGATTGTATCCAATTGGTTGTTCTTCCTAAAATTCTTTCAGAATAAATATTAGCCATATTTAAAGTTCCAGAACTCATTCCGTCACTTACTAAAACAATAATATTCTGAGCTTTTTTATTTTTTAATGTTATTTCGTTTTCGAAAGTATTAGCAAATCCTTGAAGTGGATTTA
>NZ_CANRNX010000105.1 GCF_947632075.1 uncultured Flavobacterium sp. | reverse complement strand
CTTGACTTTTTAATTTCCAATAACGTAATAATCCGTTAACCGACATCCAACTTGGATTGGCATATTCATAAATTTGAATTTCTTCATCTGTTAAACCTTTAGCTTTAAAAGAATCTGATATAAACTTCATGAACTGCGGTACAATTTCATCAGCTGGAGTTCCGGCATCAAAAAATGGTTTCATAAAAGCTGCCCAATTATCAAGCTCTGCTTCTAACTCATTTAATAATTGTACTGGATTTTCTTGACGTGCAAAATGTGTTAAATATAAAGCCGTTGGATTCGCATCTTTTAATTTTTGAATCGATTTTTTCCATAACGTAATATCGATATCTGGCGGAGGACATGGCGGAACAACCGGTCCGTTTTCAATTTTACAACCTGCAACATCACCTGTAAAAATGATATCGTTTAATTGATACGAGTTATGATGCACTGCGTGACCAGGTGTATAAATGACTTTAAATTGTACATCACCAAAATCTATTACATCACCATCATTAGCGGCGATTAATAAATCTGTTGAAATGGGTTCCATTTTACCCCATAAACGGTCCATATCGTCACCATAAATTTGAGCAGCAGAATTCCATAACTTTTCAGGATTTGCTAAGTGAGGTAAACCAATTTCGTGAACATAAATTTTAGTTCCGTTTTTAGCAAACTTCCAAGCAGCACCGGCATGGTCAAAATGAATATGCGTTAATAAAACTGCGTGAATATCTTCAACCTTATAACCTGCTTTTTCTATTCCGGCAGCTAAAGCTTGATAAGTAGTTTCTGGACCAGATTCAATTAAAACCGGACCTTTTTCTGTTGCTATTAAAAACGAACCAATGGATTCTTTTGTATTTAAAAAGTTTAAGTCGATGACTTGTATTTGGGTATTCATTTTTTGATTGATTTTATATTGGGAAGATACGATTTTTGTTGAAAAACTGAAAGTAATTTAAAAAGACTGATCGACATTCTTTACAGGAAATTTAGCCCAGATTGTAGCGGCATCCTTTCATTGTTGGCTAATCGGTTTCGAAGCCAATAATTAAAGATATAGCAGAAAGCTGGAAATAGCTACAAAAAAACTTTAAAAAATTCGTCGTATCTGCTTCCTTAGTAATAATAAAACACTAGGAAATTCGTAATTGTTTTAAAACTAAAAAACACATAACGTTTCCGTTATGTGTTTTAAAAATATAAATATTATTTTGTATTAAAAAAGAGAAATTATGCTATTCTTCTTACATTAACAGCTGTTAATCCTTTTTTACCTCTTTCAATATCATAACTAACATTATCATCTTGTCTGATCTCATCTTCTAATCCACTAACGTGAACAAAAATATCCTCATTTCCGTTTGTTATAAATCCGAAACCTTTTGCTTCATTGAAAAATTTCACTGTACCTTCTTGCATTGTATTTATTATTAATTTATTATTCACCTCTATTTTCTTTATATAAAGGTTATGTTATTTATATTTTTTAGTTACTACTAAAATTATTTACTTTTTTTTTTGAGAACATCTGATTAAATAACTGTAATACCCAGCCATTCATACTTTTAGATATGATCATTTCTTCTAATGTAAGAACTCTTTCAAGTTCTGTATTTTGTTGTATTTCTATTCTGCTCATTAATTGTAATATTCATTTAAAAAACTACTGTTCCCTATGTAAATCTATATTCTAACCAAATTAAACATATAACAGTCTATTTATGATAAATTGATTAGAAACTCGTACTAAAAAGCACGAAAGAAAACTTAACTAAGAGGTACTAATAATAATATTTTTTAAATAAATACTTGATTTGTGAAAGAACGTTTTTGCTTTTTTTATATTCAAGATAATTTTACTTTTTTGGTCATTTATTATAAACACAACAAGTGCAACCGAAAAAATTAATATATCTATGATAGAAAAAAAATTACTTAAAGTGATTATGATAAAATGTCTTTAATTTATCATCTCTATTCTTAATGATAAACTTATTAATATTGGAATTGAGGCTTCAGCCGTAGTTTTAATGAAGTAGTAAACTCTTTTTTTATTGAGTAATAGATTCTAAAGTTAATAGCTGGCTTAAAATAGTGAAGTCAAAGTTCTTTTGTTTCTTTTACAAAGGTAAAGCTTTTTTAATTAAAACCTAATTTTATTGATAATTTTTTATTTTTTTATGTTTAAAAACTAAATTTATTCTTTTAATCTTTCATTTAGCCCAGATTGCAGCGGCATCCTTTTACGAAATGAAATGAAGTAAAAGATATAGCGGAAAGCTGGAAATAGCTACAAATAAAAAACCTGCAAGAAATTTCTTACAGGTTTTGCTTTATGATTTATTTGCTAATTGACCACAAGCGGCATCGATATCTTTTCCGCGAGAACGACGTACTTTGGCAACAATTCCGGCATTTTCTAAAGCTTTAATGTACGCATCAATAGCTTCTGGAGCAGCTTGTTGAAATTCGCCATCATCGATTGGGTTATATTCAATTAAGTTTACCTTGCAAGGTACGTATTTACAAAACTTTACTAAAGCATCAATCGACTTTTTATCATCGTTGATTCCGCCCCAAACTACGTATTCGTAAGTAATTTTACTTTTTGTTTTACGGTACCAATATTCTAAAGCTTCACGTAATTCTGGTAACGGAAAACTTTTGGTAAACGGCATAATATGATTTCTGATTTCTTCAACGGCTGAATGCAACGAAACAGCTAATTTAAATTTCACCTCATCATCGGCCATCTTTTTAATCATTTTTGAAACTCCGGATGTAGAAACGGTAATTCGTTTTGGCGACATTCCTAAACCTTCGTCTGAAGTAATCATGTCAATGGCTTTCATTACATTGTTGTAGTTCATCAACGGCTCACCCATTCCCATAAATACAATGTTAGAAAGCGGACGGTTGTGATACAAACGACTTTCTTGGTCGATAGCAACTACTTGATCGTAAATTTCGTCTGGCGCCAAATTACGCATACGCTTTAAACGAGCGGTTGCACAGAAATTACAATCTAAACTACAACCCACTTGAGAAGAAACACAAGCTGTTGTTCTGGTTTCGGTTGGAATTAAAACAGATTCAACCACCAAACCATCGTGCAAACGAACGGCATTTTTAATGGTTCCGTCGTTACTGTGTTGCATCGTATCTACTTTAATGTGATTTATCACAAAGTGTTCTTCGAGCATGTTTCTGGTTTCTTTAGAAAGGTTGGTCATATCATCAAAATGATGCGCGCCTTTACTCCATAACCATTCGTAAACTTGGTTTCCACGAAAAGATTTATCGCCATGAGAGACGAAGAAATTTCGCAAATCTTCTTTGCTTAATGTACGGATGTCTTTTTTTGTCGTTTGCATGTTGCAAAGTTAGTATTTTCGATTGGAATTTTTCATAAAAAAAGTGAACCTAAATAAGTTCACTTTTAATGATTTATTATATTCGTTTATTTTGCCAAATATCCGCCATCGATTGGATAATAGGTTCCGGTTGCGAATGACGCTTCGTCTGATGCTAACCAAAGAGCTAAAGAAGCAACTTCTTCTGGTTTTCCTAAACGTTGCATGGCATGTTGCGTTTCTAAATATTTTAAAACTTCGGCAGGTAAATTATCATCAACTAAAGGCGTTGAGATGAATCCTGGACCAATAGCATTGATTCGAACATTTCTTGTTCCGTATTCCCAAGCCGCAGATTTAGTTAAACCTAATACTCCGTGTTTTGCTGCAGAATAAGCAGATGAATTTGCAAAACCTACATAACCTAAAATCGATGCCATGTTGATAATGCTTCCGCCTACTTTTTCAATTTCTGGTAATTGATAATGCATTCCATAAAAAACTCCGTTTAAGTTAATATCAATTGTTTTTTTCCAACCTTCAATAGACATTTCCCCAACAATATTCGCTTCGCCACCAATTCCGGCATTATTTACCGCAATATGTAATGCCCCAAACTTAGCAACAGTTTCTTTCACAATCATTTCGTTATCTGAAGGTGAAGCGGCATCTGCTTTTATAAACCATGCATTTGCTCCAATTTCTGCCTCTACTTGTTTTCCTAAAATTTCATTCAAATCAGTAAATACAACTTTTGCTCCTTCTTTTACAAAACGTTCAACAATTGCTTTTCCAATTCCAGATGCTCCACCTGTTACTAATGCTACTTTATTTTCTAATCTTTTCATTGTTCTACTTTTTGATTTCAATAAAATTATGAAAAATATTCGGTATAAAAACTGATTTCTATCATACCACACAGAAGAATCAGTAAAATATAGGAAAACTGATTTTCTGAAAATAATGTATCTTTGTAAAAAACATTTCAAATGCATTTTATTTCAGAAGAATTAGAAAATTATGTTGCACTTCATTCAGAAAATGAACCTGAAATTTTGCAACGATTAAATAAAGAAACGCATCAGAAAATTTTACAACCAAGAATGCTTAGTGGGCATTTTCAAGGTCGTGTTTTGAGTATGCTTTCAAAAATCATCCATCCGAAACATATTTTAGAATTAGGAACTTATACCGGTTACGCAACTTTATGTTTGGCTGAAGGTTTACAAACAGACGGAACGGTTGATACTATTGATATTAATGAAGAATTAGAAGAGATTCAAGAAAAATATTTTAATGCATCGGAGTATAAAGGACGAATTTTTCAGCACATTGGTGATGCAATGGAGATTATTCCAACGT
>NZ_CANRNX010000104.1 GCF_947632075.1 uncultured Flavobacterium sp. | reverse complement strand
TTCAAATTGAAGATGAAAAATATTTATTAGTCGATTCTTTAATTAATTTAAAGTGGCAATTTCATAATGAATCTAAAATGATAAATGAAATAGAAGTATTTAAAGCATCTTTAGCATACACAACTGTAGACAACAAACACTTTAAAGTAACTGCTTGGTATGCGCCAAGTTTACCTTATGCCTATGGTCCTTTATTATATGGTGGTTTACCTGGATTAATAGTTCAATTACAAGATAAAGGAAAATTATATACGTTATCAAAAATTGAATTTGAAAGTGATTTAAAAGTCCCTAAAACTCCAGAAAAAGAATTAATAATGACTTCAAATCAATTTCAGAAAATGTTTTATGATATTTATTTAGAAAAAACAAAAAACCTTTAAAACCATCAACTCAACATCTTACAACCAAGACCTAAAACATCCCTGAAACCAGTGATTTTTAACCTAAATAACTAAAAAACACTGTCTTGTATTATTATTATTATTATTGGCTATCTGAAATTTCCGGAAAAAATTAAGATAGTCGGTAAATTTAGGTTACGACTTTAAGAATAAACCTAACTAACCTAAATTTTTATAAAATGAAAAAAATGTTATTTTCTGCTATCGCAATGGTAGCGTTTACAGTAAGTGCGAATGCACAAAAGAATGACCATTTTATTAATGTTGGAAATCTTAATTTACACTGCTTGGGTGGTGCAACTGCAGCTGTTGCGGAATTAGAAAGGTTAGGAATAGAAGATAAACCTAATCCTAAAACTGGAGTAGGTTTATACTTATCAACATATAGAAATACATATAATGCATGTATTTTAGATTCTAATAGTTTAATGCAAAATAACACCATAAGTAAATAAGAATTCTATGAAAAATATTTTTACTGTTTTAATAGCTGTCACTTCATTTGCTTATACTCAAGCACAAGATGGAAAAAATGGTTCTATTCAAAAACAACCGTCAACTATGACTCCTGTGGTAGAGTTAAATATAAGATGTGGTAATGCAGCAAATGCAGCTGTAAATACATTAAGAGAATTTGGTATTGAAAATACCATGCAGGATAATGGCTTAACAACTTATCAAAATCTTTATTTAGCTACTTATACGGGGTGTATGAATCCTAAAAAATAACAATCAAAAACATGAGGGCATAGATGTATGCCCTCTAATTTATTAAAAATATGAAAAGATTACTATTCATTTTCAGTCTATTTATTGTATTTATTACTAATGCTCAAACAAATAATATTAAAATTATTTATGATATTAAATTGATAGAAGAAAATTTTAAAAATACCGATAGTCCAATTTATAGAAGATTAGAAGAAAATGCTGAGAATACAGAGTTACTATTTGAAAAATATAATAACGTTTCTATTTGTTCTTTAGTTAATGATATTCAACAAGATCCAGTTTTATATTCTTTAATTGACTTATTTAACCCCGATTTTTATGATTACATTAAAAAGAATAATTATTCTCTTTATAATTCAAATTATATTTATTCAGCATCTGATTATTTGTTAAGTACGAATATTAAATATATATGGGAATTTTATGATGAAACTAAAGAAATAGGAGGCTATTTATGCTATAAAGCAGTCTCTAAAAATATTGAAAATTCAAAAGGTAGTTTTTATCCTGTGACCGTTTGGTATTGTCCAGCTATACCACTTGAAGCTGGTTTTAAAAATTATAACAATTTACCTGGTGCAGTGTTGGAATTACAAGAGCAATATATAGCATATTTAGCAAAAAGTATCACTTTTAATGAAGTAGAAAAGTTTGAATTACCTAAATTACCTATTATTTCTATTGAAGAATATTTGCAAAAAGTAGAACAAGCTAAAAAAGATAATCCTGAAATGTTCCCTGATTTTAAATCAAATAATTAACCAAACTTGAAACCACCAATCCTAAACCTTTTATTTTTCTTTTTTGCCTTGCAGTTACAAGCGCAAACTATTACTGGTACCGTAAAAGACCAAAACGAGCAACCCTTAGAAAACACCAACGTAATGGCAAAACCATTGGGTGGTAAAAAAGGGATGAAGTTTGCTATTGCCGATCATTTGGGGCGTTATAAACTGGAACTTGAAAAAGAAACCGATTATGAAATTACAGTTAACTACATTGGTTTTGTAGGTGAGAAAATCACATATTCTAACGAAAACCCAATAACAACTTACCATTTTGTGTTGCAAGCACAAGAAATCCAATTAGATGAAATTGTTATTGAATACGATTATCAACCGGTAATCGTAAAAAAAGACACCTTAATTTTTGATGTGGCTGCATTTGCTAATGGAAACGAACGCAAGCTTAAAGAACAATTAGAAAAACTTCCCGGTGTTGAGGTTTCTGAAAACGGACAAGTAAAAGTTCAGGGTAAAACCGTAACGCAATTTATGGTTGAAGGAAAAAGTTTTTTTGGAGGTGGAACCAAAATTGGAGTCGAAAATATTCCGGCAGATGCGGTGGATAAAGTAGAAGTTATTGACCATTTTACCGAAGTGGCTCACATGAAAGAAGTTTCGGGCTCAGATGATTTAGCCATGAACATCAAGCTTAAAGAAGATAAAAAGCAATTTGTTTTTGGTGATTTGCGTTTGGGTTACGGCAACAACAAATATTACGAAACGCATGCTTCGTTGTTTTATTACGCACCCAAAATAAATTGGAGTGCCATTTTAAACGTAAATAATTACGGCGGTCAGATTTTAGATTATAGTGATATTGCCCGTTTTGAAGGTTTTAAGAGTTTGTATTTAAAAGAGAAAAAATCGTTGATTAATTTATACGATTATACAACACCAAATACCAATGTAACCGAAAACAAAAATCAGTTTTTAGCTACCGATTTTCGTTATTCGTTTGGTAAACGTTGGGATGTAAAGGCTTTTGTTTTGGCAAACAAAAATTGGATTCGTTCACAAAGTGACCAATCAATTGAATATTTACAAGAAAACGAAATTAGTTTTGAAAACAGAAATACGTTCGGAAAAGCCAAAACAAGTTTGATTTCTGGGAGAATTTCGGCAGATTTCCGTCAAAATAAAACAACCAATTACAGTTATAATTTTCAAACTTCGTTATCCAACAATAACAGAAACAACAGCATTCAAACCCAAAATAATTTAAGAGAAACGCTGTTTGAAACGCATTCGCAAGCCGATAATTTTGCTATTGCTCAGTTATTTGAATATCAGAAAACATTTAATAAAAAACACAAAGGTTCGTTTGCTTTGAGTCATAATTATTCAAACGAGAAACCAACGTATCAATGGGGAGCAGATCAATCTTTTTTAGGAGAATATATTCCGTTACAAGCAGCCGATTTTTATCTGTTACAACAAATCGAAAAAGTACAAAATAACCAAATTCAGACCAGTTTTAAACATTTCTGGATTGCAGGTAAACGTCATCATATTTACACAACTTTGGGTTTAAATGCCAATTTAACTAAGTTACATTCAGCAAGTAATCAGCTCATAGAAAATACTTCGAGAAGTTTATTCGATGCAGGTTTCGGAAACGATTTAGATTATAAGTTATTCAACACGTATTTAGGATTAGAATATAAATTGTTGTACAAAAAATTAACCACAACTTTTGGCTTACAACTTAATAATTACAATTTACATAACAAGCAAATTACAGATAACAGAACGTTTAATAAATGGTTTTTAGAACCAACGGTAACTGCTGTGTATGATTTTAATAAATCGGAAAGTTTAAATTTTAACTACAATTTGTCTAATGATTTTTTAGACGCGAATAGTTATGCAAACCGTTATCAAATTTATTCGTTTAATTCTATTTATCAAGGAAATACGTTGTTGCAAAGTTTGCGTTACCATAGCTTGAATTTACGATATTCAAAATTTAACATGTATCAAGGTTCTAGTATTTGGGCTTCGATAAATTATAACAAACAGAATAATACCATCAGAAATCAGGTTGAAGTTACCAATACCGATTTATTTTACCAAACGGTTATGACCAATAATCCAGACGAACGAGTGAGCATGTACGGAAGTTTTACGCAACGTGTTAAAAAATGGGAATTTGGCGTAAACGGAAATTTGAGTTTTAATAAATATGTACAAAACACAAATAATATTGATATTCCAACGCAAAATAATAACCAATCGATTGGTTTGTCTGTAAAAACATTTTATAAAGAAATTCCAACTTTCAGAATTGGTTATAACAAAAGCTTCTCACAATTAAAATCGTCTTATAATAATAAATCAACAGCAGATAATTTAAGCTTCGGCGTAGATTACAAATTCTTAAAAGGTTTTGTTTTTAAAGGTGATTATAATTACAACATTAGTAAATATAACACTTCAAATATAAAATACGAACAAGCTAATGTTTCGTTAGAATATAAAAAAGAAAACAGTCCATGGTTGTTTATGATTCAAGGAAACAATTTATTTAATACGGGGTTAATCAATAAAATTTCGTTTTCAAACTTTCAGATTGTGAATTCAAATACTTATATTCTGCCGCGTGTTTTCTTATTCTCGGTTCAGTATAAATTGTAAACATTTTCTGAAATAGCTTCTTAATCAATTTAGCAGCAAGCTTGCGTTAGGGATTGTAGCGGTATCCTTTTTTTAAATACAACTAAACAATAAGAATGATTCAAGAAATGAGATTCTGAAACAAGTTTAGAATGACCATAACAAAGATTAAAAAAAGATTTAGCGGAAAGCCCGACCGAGCGAAAGCACAAATTATATTTTTTGTACTAATTTGTTGAGCGAGGAAACGCCCAAAAAAAGAAAATTTGGCTATATAATATATTAAGTAAGAATTTATTTAACTTTGTGAAAATTATTTTTGAAAATGTACAGAAGTCATAATTGCGGCGAATTACGTGTTGCCGATGTAAATAAAGAAGTTACTCT
>NZ_CANRNX010000103.1 GCF_947632075.1 uncultured Flavobacterium sp. | reverse complement strand
AAAAAAGTAAGAAATAATGTCAAGAGTTTGTCAAATCACAGGTAAGAGAGCTATGGTTGGAAACAACGTATCTCACGCAATGAACAAAACTAAGAGAAAGTTTTCTGTTAACTTAGTTAAGAAACGTTTCTACATCGCTGAAGAAGATAGATGGGTAACTTTAAAATTATCAACATCTGCATTAAAAACAATTAACAAAAAAGGTATTGCTGCTGTGTTAAAAGATGCAAAAGCAAATGGATTAATGAAATAATTCGGGAACCAGTAAAAAGATATTAAGATGGCAAAAAAAGGAAATAGAATCCAGGTTATTTTAGAATGTACAGAGCATAAAGCTACTGGTTTACCAGGAACTTCTCGTTACATCACTACAAAAAATAAAAAAAATACTCCAGATAGATTAGAGATTAAAAAATTTAACCCAATCTTAAAAAGAGTTACAGTACATAAAGAAATTAAATAATTTAGTTAGTCATGGCAAAGAAAACCGTAGCAACATTACAAGGAGGTTCAAAGAAATTAACCAAAGCTATTAAAATGGTTAAATCTCCAAAAACAGGAGCTTACACATTCGTTGAGCAAGTTATGGCTCCTGAATTAGTAGCAGATTTCTTAAAAAAGAAATAATCTACAATTAGAATTATAAAAAAAAAGCTATCGAGGTAATCGGTAGCTTTTTTTATTTATATAGTTATTATAGTTTACAAAAAAAGTCGTGATTTAAAAATCACGACTTTTTGAATATAATATGAAAATTAATTTTCTTGTTTTGCTCTTTCTGAAGTTAATTCAGCTATACGAACAATAACTTCTGTTGCTTTAACTAAACTTTCAACAGGAACGTATTCGTATTTTCCGTGGAAATTGTGTCCTCCAGCGAAAATGTTCGGGCAAGGTAATCCCATAAATGAAAGTTGAGAACCATCTGTCCCACCACGAATTGCTTTGATTAAAGGTTTAATTCCTAAGTCTTTCATTGCTTGTTCCGCAATATGAACAATGTGCATTACTGGTTCAACTTTTTCTTTCATGTTGAAATATTGATCAGAAATTTCTGCAATAACAATGTCTTCACCGAATTTAGAAGCGTATTTTTTGTTGAATTTCTTAACTAATTTTTCAATTAATTTTTTTCGCTCTTTGTATTTCTTCATACTGTGATCGCGAATGATTAATTGAACTTCTGTTTCTTCAATAGAACCTTGGATGTCGTTAACGTGGAAGAATCCTTCGTAACCTGTAGTTTTTTCAGGAACTTCTTTTTTAGGTAATTTACTAATGAATTTATTAGCTAAAAGCATTGAGTTAATCATTTTACCTTTTGCGTATCCAGGGTGAACACTTTTTCCTTTAAAAGTTAGTTTAACACCAGCTGCATTAAAGTTTTCGTATTCTAATTCACCAATTTGACTTCCGTCCATTGTGTAAGCGTAATCAGCTCCGAATTTTTCAACGTCAAATTTATGTGCTCCACGTCCAATTTCTTCATCTGGTGTAAAACCAATTCTAATTTTTCCGTGTTTGATATCTGGATTTTTAATTAAATGCTCCATTGCAGAAACAATTTCAGTAATTCCAGCTTTATCGTCAGCTCCTAAAAGAGTTGTTCCGTCTGTAGTAATTAAAGTTTGACCTTTGTATAAAAGTAAATCTTCGAAATAAGAAGGTGATAGAACGATATTTAAATCTTTGTTTAAAACAATGTCTTTTCCATCGTAATTCTCAACGATTTGTGGCTTAACGTTAGCTCCTGTAAAATCTGGACTTGTATCAAAATGTGCAATAAATCCAATGGTAGGAACTTCGTGATCTACGTTGCTCGGAACTGTTGCCATAATGTAAGCGTTGTCGTCAATAGTTACATCTTCTAAACCAATTTGTTTTAATTCTTCAACTAATTGGTTAGCTAAATCCCATTGTTTTACTGTACTTGGTGTTGTTTCTGAATTCGGATCTGATTCTGTATCAACTGTAACGTAGCTGATAAAACGATCTATAATGTGTTGCATAATTTATTGTTTAATTGTGTTGCAAATTTACTAATTTATAATGACGTATTTAGTTTAAAACTATGAAATGAATAAAAGAATTTATTGTTTTTTGTGATTCTATTTTTAAACGATTTTAAATAAATTGTATGAATATTAGGCAAATTGATATTATTTTTTAATTTTTGTTTTCAAATTAATTTTAAATCTTAAAATGAAAAATAATTCTATAGTTGTAATATTTACTTTAGGTTTTGCTTTATTTGCAATGTTTTTTGGTGCCGGAAATTTAATTTTACCTCCTTATATAGGTTTGTTAGCTAAAGAAAATTGGCTTGAAGCAATTTTAGGCTTCACTGCTACAGGAATAATTGCACCTTTTTTAGGGATCATTGCGGTTTTAAAATCAGGCGAATCTTTTACCGATTTAGGAAAACGTGCAAATTTAAAAATAGCACTTATTTTAGCAACAATTATTATGTTGTGTATTGGTCCAGTGGTAGCGATTCCTAGGACAGGTGCTACAACGTTTGAAGTTGGAGTTTTACCTCTCCTTCCAAATGCTTCTGCTATTTGGTCTTCGATTATTTTTTTCGGAATTGTTTTGGCTCTTTCCATTTCTCCTTCTAAAATTGTTGATATTATTGGTAAATATCTAACTCCTGCATTATTAATTTTATTAGCTATTCTTGTTTTTTTAGGAATTTTAAACCCTGATAGTATTCCTCAGCAAACTATTGTTTCTGCTTCAAATGATTTTAGCATGGCTTTTCAAGAAGGTTATCAAACAATGGATGTTTTAGCTTCTGTTATTTTTGCAGGTATTATAATTTCAGCCGCCAAACAAAAAGGATTTACAAATCTTAAAGACCGAACTTCAATAGTTTTTAAATCGGGATTGTTAGCAATGAGTTGTTTGTTGTTTATTTATGGAGGATTAATTTATTTAGGAGCAACAACTGATTATCAATTTTCTGAAACTTCATCTCGTACGCAGCTTTTACTGTATATTTCTAATTCAATCTTAGGACAATACGGAACTTTAGCAATTAGTGTTTCAATGGCACTGGCTTGTTTAACAACGGCTATTGCTTTGACTTGCGCTGTTGGAACTTTCTTTGCTCAATTAACAAATGATAAATTAGGTTATGTTGAAGGTGTAATTTCTTGCACGTTAGTTTCAGCACTTATTTCAATTAATTCTGTAGATGACATAATTGATTATGCAGCCTCGATCTTAGGGTTTGTTTATCCTATTACATTTGCTTTAGTAATTTATGTGGTTTTATTTGGAAATAAAATTAAAGAAAAACAACCTTATGAAGTTGCTTTAGTAATTACTACAATTATTTCAACTTTCAGACTTTTAGCTCATTTTAATATTGCTACAGATACCATAAGCGAATTAAAAAGTTTTATTCCTTTAGGAAATCATAATTTAGAATGGGTGGTTCCTTCGTTTGTAGGATTTGTGGTTACTTATTTTATAATTAAAAAAACTTCATCAAAATCAGTTTCTGTTTAGAAAAAAGATTAAACTTTCCTTGAAACTATTAAATGGTTTAGTAATTTTACGAAAACAAAATACTATAAAATGATAATTTTTGAAAATACTCGTGAGTTTGCGAAAAATTTAGATTCTCAAGATCCGTTAGCTAAATATAAAGAAGAATTTAATTTTCCGAAAGTAGATGGTGAAAAAGCTATTTATTTTACTGGAAATTCATTAGGTCTACAACCAAAATCTGCTAAAACTTACATTGATGAAGTTATGAATGATTGGGCGGATTTAGCTGTCGAAGGTCATTTTTTTGCAGATAAACCTTGGTGGGATTATCACGAACGTTTTTCAGAACCATTAGGTAAAGTTGTTGGAGCATTGCCTTCTGAGGTTACAGTTATGAATACGTTAACTGTCAATTTACATATGATGATGGTTTCGTTTTATCAACCTACAGAAAAGAGATTCAAAATTATTTGTGAAGAAAAAGCTTTTCCAAGTGATCAGTATTTACTTCAAACGCAAGTAAACTTTCATGGATTTAATCCAGCTGAGGCTATTGTAGAAGTAAAACGCAGAGAAGGAGAATATAATTTGCGTAACGAAGATATTATTGCTAAAATAAATGAAGTTGGTGATGAATTAGCTTTGGTTTTGATAGGTGGAATCAATTATTACACAGGGCAGGTTTTAGATATGAAAGCTATTACAGAAGCAGGGCATAAAGTAGGAGCTTTTGTAGGTTGGGATTTAGCTCATGCTGCTGGAAATATTAAACTTGAACTTCATAATTGGGGTGTTGATTTTGCAGCTTGGTGTTCTTATAAATATATGAATGCTGGTCCAGGAAGTGTTTCTGGAATTTTTGTTCATGAAAAACATCATTCAAATAAAGAATTACCTCGTTTTGGTGGATGGTATGGTCATAACAAAGAACGTCGTTTTTTAATGGAACCAAATTACGAACCAAACGCTGGTGCTTTAGGATGGCAAAGTTCATGTACAGGAGTTTTAGCAATGGCGCCTTATTTGGCTTCTGTAAAAATGTTTGAAGAAGTAGGTATGGACGCTTTATTTGAAAAGCGAGATAAAATAACTGCTTATTTAGAATTTATTATTGAAGAAATTGCTAAAGAAGTTGGGGGTAATTTTGAATTAATTACGCCTAAAAATCTTAATGAAAGAGGGTCGCAATTATCTGTATTATTACATGGTGAAGGAAAAGAACTTTTTCATTACTTAATGAAAGAAGGTGTGATTGTAGATTGGAGAGAGCCTGCTGTTATTCGTTTAGCACCTGTTCCGTTATATTCATCTTATGAAGAAATGTATGAATTTGGCCAAATTTTAAAAAGAGGAATTCAAACTAAATAATTTAATAGCCCTACTTTTTATAGTAGGGTTTTTATTTGTATGCGGTTTCTTGAATAAAAGTGTATAAAAACAGTAGTTTTAATTTTCTTTGTATTTGACACTTCAGCTATAATATTATATATTTGCAACTTAGTTTAAAAAAATAACTGTATG
>NZ_CANRNX010000102.1 GCF_947632075.1 uncultured Flavobacterium sp. | reverse complement strand
AAAAAAGCCATGATGCAAAAGTTGTTTTCGCAAGAAATTCGTTTTAAACCATCGGAAGCTGAGGCTCTCGAAGCTTATCCAGAGTGGGAAGAAAAGAGATTGGGGGATATTAGTAAAATAACAACAGGTAAGTTAGATGCTAATGCTATGATTCCTAATGGTGAGTACCGTTTTTATACATGTGCAAAAGAATATTACAAAATAGATAAATACGCATTTGATTGTGAAGCTTTGTTAATATCAGGAAATGGTGCTAATGTTGGTTATATACATCATCATAAGGGAAAATTTAATGCTTATCAAAGAACATATGTTTTAACAGATTTAGCTCAAAATTTTGAATTTATAAAATATCAATTAGATCAATTTTTACATATAAGAATATCTAGAGAAAAGAAAGAGGGTAATACTCCATATATTGTTTTATCTACTTTAACTGAAATGTTATTAAAAATTCCAATTAAGCAAGAACAACAAAAAATAGCTGATTTCTTGTCGGCTATAGATGAAAGCATTGAAAAAGTAAACGAGCAAATAACGCAAACCCAAAGCTTTAAAAAAGCCATGTTACAGCAAATGTTTGTGTAAAAACAAAAACCAACCAAAAAATACATGAATGAATTTATATATCCTATTGCGCATATTTTTTCTTCAGCAAACTTTCTACAAGAATTAAATGCAACGCAATACTATATAGCCTCATATCAACGAGGCTACAAATGGAAATCGTTTGGTAAAAACGATCAAGTACCTATTTTATTAACTGATATTTACGAAGCATTTTTAACAAATGCCAACGAATATTATTTGCAATACATTACGGTTAAAAAAAATGCAGAAAATGCGCATTTTTTAGAAGTAATCGATGGGCAACAACGTTTAACTACTTTAAGTTTGCTATTTTATGTAGCAGAAAAGTATCACTTTGTCGACAATTGCGCCAAAGGAAAAGTGGTGTACCAACGCTACAAAACCAATAACGAATTTGATGATGTTTTTAAGTATATCTTATCTTTAAACAATACCGATTCGTCTATAAAAAACCAACAAGATATTTATTATTTGTATCATGCTAAAGAGTGTATAAAAGAGTTTTTTAACATTCTTGGCGAAGAATTAAAACCTTATATATCTTACTTACTAAATCATGTAAAAATTATTGTAAACCTTGAAGACGAATTAACTTCGGCCGAAGAGGTTTTCTCTAATTTAAACGATAACAAGATCGATTTAACCAATTATTACCTAATAAAAGGATTGTTGTTTACACAATCTACACGTTCGCCCAAAAGCACTCATTCTTTTTTAGAAATTCAAGCCAAAAGAAATCGTTTGGCTCGCAATTGGGATCATTTAAACCAATGGTTTTTAAATGAAAAACACAATCAACTGTTTTTCTATAATTACAAAATTCTGAACGAAAAGGAAAAAAATATAGGCATCAATTCTATATTAAACCTAACGAAACCTAAAAAATCAGAAAAGATTGAAGACGCTTGCATTCGAGATTTCATTGAGAAGATAGAGAATAAAAAAGAAAATCAATCGACAGAGATAAATACTTCTGTAAACGATATGGAATTGTTCAATTTGTACTTAGATCACTTAAAAACCTCGGAAAAAGCAGAAAACAAGTTAGAGGAGTTACAAAATGTAGCCAAACGATTGATGAATTGGTATGCCGATGACGAATTGTATCATTTAATAGGATATTATGTAGCGACCAAAAACTCTATTGAAAATATTACAAACAAGGGGAAATCGGATCTTAAAAAAGTACTTTACAAGCATTTGTATCATTCATTGCAATTAGGAAAAGATAGAACCATTTCATCTTTAGAATACGGACCAGATAATGCTATTTTAAATCGAATTTTTTTAGCATTAAATGCGTTTCCATTGGTTTTTGTTAATGGGGAAGCCACAATTAACTTTAAAAACCGTTTCAGTTTTTATGATTTTACCAAAAACAATTGGAGTATAGAGCACATTTATCCGCAAAATCCAAATGTTTCGGTTGCAGATGTAATTAAATATAAAAACTGGTTTTTAGAAAAAACATCAGATACAATATTAATTAATGAAATAGAATCTTTATCAATTGACGAGAAAAAAGTCCCTGACACTATTCAACAATTAATTATGTTAGAAGATGTAAGCGAGCATTATATTGGCAATTTAGCCTTATTAGAAAAAGGTAACAATAGCACATTAAGCAATAATATTTTTCCTAAAAAAAGAGAGTTGTTATTAACCATGCTTGCCAAAGGAAATTTTGTTCCTCAACATACTATTAATGCGGTATCTAAAAACTTACATTGGATAGAAGAAGATAATGAAAATTATCATTTTACACCGAATTTAAACAATTGGCAAGTTCAAGATATGCAAGCAAATGCATCTTGGATAAAAAAAACATACAATTTATTAATGGAATTGATTAAACAAAAATTATGAAAACAGGAAGATATGCTTTAAAAGATTTGCTATTACACAACGAAGTAGATCAATTTATTATTCCTGAATTGCAGAGAGATTATGTTTGGTCTACCATTGAAATTGACAAAATTTGGGAAAGTATTTTAAAAAAATACAATGAAAAAAAATCGTCTAAAGGTGCTGTAACCATTTTAGAAAATGATAAAGAACTGACAAACGATTTAATTAAAAATCATTTACTTAAACAATTAGATATTGTAAAATACAAACAAAAGTTTGGTTTTCTTTATGCGTATCATGATAAAGAACTTCCTGGAAAGTTTTTTTTAATTGATGGGCAACAACGCTTAACAACTTTTTATATTTTGCTTATTGCATTATATGAAAAGCTAGAATTACAAGATGAATTTGTACGTAATTATTTTGTAAATAATGTACCTAAGTTAGATTATAAGGTTAGAGAATCGGCTCATGTATTTCTGCAATTATTTTTAAGCTCGTTTCAAGCCAAAAAAGACTTTAAAGAAGACGCTAATTTTTTTGAGAACGAATACAATTACGATTTAACAGTTAAAAATATCATTGCAAATTATACCCATTTTAAAACAAAACTAAACACCATTTCAACAATAGATTGGAAAGATTTTTTAGAATTTATTGAAAATTATATCGAGTTTAATTATTTCGATACCAATTTAAGCGCGCAAGGGGAAAAACTGTATTTGTACATGAACAGTAGAGGATTTAAATTATCATCTCAAGAAATATTGCGTGCCAAATTGATTGAAAAGTGTGAGGGTGATTTAAAAATTGAAGCGGGTGAAAAATGGGAAGATTGGCAGAATTTTTTCTTTAAAAACAGATTTCAAAATGCAGATTCCGATTTTGGATTTGAATCATTTCTTCAGCACGTTTCCTATCTTAAAAAACACATTAAAGGTGAATTAACCAAAGAGTTATTTGATGATTTTACAAATTTAAAATCGTTTCAAACCGAAGAGTTTAATATAGATTTTTTACAATTATCTAAAGATGCATTAGAGCGTTTGTTATTCGAAAATCAAGAAAACGAATTTTATATAAATAATTATTTTATTAAGGGTGGGACTGATGTGAAATTATCTAAAAAAATGATTTTTAGATATCTTTCTGTTTGGTATTATTTAATAAAGTTTGAAAATAAAGTTACTGAACATGAATTAGATGTGTTTAGAATGTTTGCCTTAAATCAATCTCATACTCGAAAAGTAGAAGACACTCCAATAGAAACTTTGCTGGTCTTTTTTGAATTTATAGATAAACTGCATACAGCAAATATTTTAGATGAACAAAATATACTATTAGTTACACAGTATTTTGATAAAACAGACAAAGAAGATTTACACCACGAAACTCACAAGTTAAAATGGTTAAAATACGAGAGCACGAATGAAGAATTACAAGTGTTTTTGAAAGAGTTGTATTTTGATGATGTGCTTAATGAATTGGTAGAAGGTGAAACAGGTTGTTTCTTTTATTGGGCAGAAGAAATAAAAGAAAATCTTTTTGATTTTAATTTTATGAGAAAGTGCGTGTCTATTGTTAAACAATTGGCATTTAAAAAGGATTTAAACGGGAGATTTAGTAAAGATTTTGAATCGAAATACTTAAGACGTTTTGTTTTAAGCTACTTTAATTATTCTGAAACGAAAGGAACCATCAAATCATTTGATAAGTTTAATTTGATTAACGACGAACGTGCGTTGTTTTCAAGAATTTTCCAAAAATCGGAATTTATTGATATCCTTAGGCAATTTGAACAACAAGGTGAAATCAACCTACATGCACTTGATTACAATCAATTAGCATTGAAACAAGATCTTAATAACTGGCAATATTACATTATTAAGTATCCTGAATTAATAGAACATAGCAAAAACAATTTTTTCACTAAAGGAAATTCACTAGCTCAATATATTGTGGTTCGTAATACACAACATTCTACAAATAACCATTATTTTATGAATGTAATTACACAGCATTTTTTAAATCGTTCTACTGAAAAATATGTTTTCAACCTTTACGATTTACATACTATATATTTAGATTTTGTAATTGAAAATAATAAAGTTGAAGTTACATACGAAAGAGAGGATCGTTATGCAATTGATTTTATTTATGACATTGATAAAAACGAGTGGTTTTATAAATTGTTTTTACGATCGAATATCGATAATCCAATAGAAATAAAATATTTCTTTTCTTATGACGAAATGAAAAGTTTAGAACAAAACGCAATGGCATTGCATATCGAAATACTTTCTATTGTAAATAATTTGCCAAATAAATTCATAGTAAATAAAGGTATTTTTTAAATAGCTTATGAACGCACAACCAGAACAACTCTTAGAAAATAATTTAATCGACCAATTGGTACAATTGGGGTACGAACGTATCGTTTTAAAACACGAAACCGATGTAGTGGCTAATTTCAAAAAACAAATTGAAAAACACAATAAAGTTTCGCTTACCGAAACCGAATTAAACCAAATACTCCTTTACATCAATAAAGGCAATACGTTTGAACGGGCTAAAACCTTACGTTCTCGTAT
>NZ_CANRNX010000101.1 GCF_947632075.1 uncultured Flavobacterium sp. | reverse complement strand
GTAGTCATAATACTTAATCTTGTTTTAAAGTTATTCAATTTTATTGTAAATGTCAGATTAAGTATTGACTAATTCATATTAAAAACAGGGCTATATTTGCACCGTTGAAAATAACAAAAGTACAAGCTTTTCAAATATTCAACATGAAATATTATTTTCATTCAAGTTCTAAATTTTATGCATATTTATTAAAGATTTAATATCTTAAATTGTAAGCTAAATAATATATTTAATCAGTATTAAGTTAATTTTAAATTGTGGCAATTTCGTGGCAATTTTATTTAACTAATTGAAAACAGCTGATTTTATTAACTTTAAGAGAATAGGTTCAAATACCTCTTTCTCCGCAAGCAAAAACCGATTAGATAACTAATCGGTTTTTTTATTTATTTTAATAATTAACTAATTTTAAGTTAGTTGTTTTTATCGAAAAACTTTTGAAACAATTGTAACACCCATCCATTCATACTCTTTGAAATAATCATTTCTTCTAATGAAAGTTTTTCATTTTGTTCTAAATTTTGAATTTCTATTCTATTCATACATTTATTGGTTTTAAAAATTAATTTAAACTCCAACTACTTTATTTACGATTATTCAAATCTAATTTTAATATATAAACATATTTATAGCTTGTAAACATTTTGTTTAAAACTAGATTCTATAAATTCGAACTTACATTTCTAATAAGTTTATTTTTGATTTTTACTCAACGGAAGCATACCAAATGTCATAGTTATTTTAAGGGTAACTAAAAGAAATCTATATCTAAGCTAGAAAACTTTTCTTAAAATAATATCAAATGATCTAATGAAAGTCATTTTGGTATTGAGTTTAGCTGTTGTTTTAAAAAAGTATTTTAAATAATACTTAAACAAATGGGCAGCATAAAATAGTGAAGTTATATACTTACTTGTATTTCAGCTACAAATATACGACATTTTAAACAAAAAAGCAACTTAGAAATCTAAGTTGCTTTTTATTATAACTGATTTATAAAATCCTGTTCACTCCAAATAGGAATTCCAAGTTTAGTTGCTTTTTCTAATTTTGAAGGTCCCATTTCGGCTCCTGCAATTACAATAGAAGTTTTGCCTGTAATTGAACTTCCGTTTTTACCTCCGTAATCTTCAATTTTTTGTATGATTTCGTCACGTGAAAACTGTTCAAATTTTCCAGAAACAACCATAATCATTCCTGCAAATTTATCAGAAACTTGCGTACTTTCTTTCTCTTGAATTTCAAATTGAATTCCATAATTTTTCAATCGATTAACGATCGTTACATTCTCTTCGTTCTTAAAGAAATTACGTACACTTAATGCAATTTTATCACCAATTTCATCAACATTTACTAAATCATCATACTTAGCAAGCATTAACTGATCGATTGTTTTATAATGATTTGCTAATTTTTTAGCTACAGTTTCACCAACAAAACGTATTCCTAAAGCAAACAAAACACGTTCAAACGGAATCTGTTTAGATACTTCAATTCCATTAATCAAATTTTCAGTAGATTTATCAGCCATTCGTTCTAAATGAATGACATCTTCTTTTTTTAATTCATACAAATCGGCATAATTCTCAACCAATTTATTTTTAAATAAAAGCGCAATCGTTTCTCCACCTAAACCATCAATATCCATAGCTTTACGCGAGATAAAATGCTCGATTCTACCGATAATTTGAGGTGGACATTCGTAATAGTTCGGACAATAATGTTGTGCTTCGCCATCTTTTCGAACCAGTTCAGTTCCACATTCCGGACAATCATGAATATAGATCGTGGGAAGAGAATCATTAGCACGTTCATCTAAATTAACACCTACAATTTTAGGAATAATTTCTCCACCTTTTTCAACATAAACCGTATCGTTTTCACGAATATCAAGCTTTTTAATTTGATCAGCATTATGTAACGAAGCTCGTTTCACAATAGTTCCGGCTAATTGAACAGGCTCTAAATTAGCAACCGGAGTAATCGCACCGGTACGACCAACTTGATACGTAATTTCGTTTAATTTCGTAGAAACTTGTTCTGCTTTAAATTTATAAGCAATAGCCCAACGCGGATTTTTAGCTGTAAAGCCAAGTTCTTCTTGTTGGAAAAAATCATTAACCTTAATTACTACACCATCTGTTTCGTAAGGCAATTGATGACGTTCGTGATCCCATTTTTCAATAAAAGCAAAAACTTCTTCCAATGAATTTGCCAAAATAGATTGTGTTGGCACTTTAAAACCAAATTCACGCGCCTTTACTAACGCATTAAACTGATTTCCTAAAACCGGATTAACTCCAACAAAATTATATAACAAACATTCTAACGGACGTTTTGCTACTTCTGCGCTATCTTGAAGTTTTAAACTTCCAGAAGCTGTATTTCTTGGATTTGAATATGGTGTTTCACCAATTTCAATCAGTTCTTGATTCATCTTTTCAAAACCAGCAAACGGAAGAACAATTTCTCCACGAATATCAAATTTTTCAGGATAGTTTCCTTTTAATTGTAACGGAACTGATTTAATTGTTTTGATATTATTAGTTACTTCATCACCTTGAAAACCATCGCCACGAGTTACTGCACGTACTAATTTTCCGTTTTCATAACTAATAGAAATCGAAGCACCATCATATTTTAATTCGCAAACGTATTGCACAGGAACATTTCCTAAAACCTTTTGAATACGTTGTTCCCAATCTAACAAATCTTCTTTAGAATAAGAATTTTCTAAAGAATACATGCGATGCTCATGCACAATAGTAGGAAAGTTTTTGGTAATAGCACCACCTACCCTTTGTGTTGGTGAATTGGCATCAAAAAACTCAGGATGTTTTGCTTCTAAATCTTGTAAATATTTAAGTTTAGTATCAAACTCAAAATCAGAAATAGTATGATTATCTAAAACATAATAGTTATAATTATGCTCGTTTAACTCTTTTCTTAAGTTTTCTATTTCAGAAAAAACATCCATAAAACAGTTTTATTTATTTAATAATTCTTTGATTTGATGATAAAGTTCACCTTGACTTAAAATTCCACCTTGTTGAATAATTTGGAATAATTCATAATTTCTGTCTGAATCAAATTTCTTAGCTCCATAACGAATTTCAACCTCATCTGTAAACAAATTATCACTCAACCACTGTAAACCTTCTTTTTGTAAGAAATCAACCTCAACATTGGTCGTTTTTAAAACAATTGTATCGATATCAGTTTCATCAAAACGGAATAAGAAAATATGTGTTTTAGAGAAATGTTCAATGTATTTCGCATTTTGAAGAACGCCTTCCCAAACTAAATCCGAAAAAATATCTAACTCTTGTTCGGCAACATCAGGTTTAGAAACTTTCAGTTCATCCCATTCATTTTTATCTATTTGCTGAGAAGCTAAAAAATTTGCGAACTCAACGTGTAACTCTTCAAATTGTTCTTTTGTTAAACGTGTATATTTCATCTTATTATTTCAGTTTATACAAAAATACAATCTTCATCTCAATTCTACTATTTTACTTTTGACAAATCTTTTTATAAATATCGATTAATTTCATATCGCAATCCGTTTCTATATATTCGGCCTCGACCATATCCAAAATGTAAAGTTGTTTTGAAAAAGGATCAAATTTATAAAATGCAGCATTTCTATTATGAGTCGGATGTTTTTCTACTAACGTTAATTCATAATATTTCAATGAATCCTCGGGATAAGTTCTGGAAATATATGCAGTAGAATCAATCTGGAAAGCATATTTTACATTCTGTATTTTCATGTTCAAAATCAATTCTTTGCATCGTGAATTACTTTGAACAATATCAATCAAATGATTAATGCATAAAGGCGCATTACTTCGTCTTGAAATTGAATCATCATTAAGAACAGAATTCTTAACAATCGTATTTGGTTTTACTTCTTCGTTTTTCTTTTCTTCACAAGAAAAAAACAGCAATAATAAAAAGCTCAATATAAATCTCATAATCAATCTCTTTTTAGTTAAATATAAGAATAAAAACAAAAAAGTCCTTTCGAAAGAAAGGACTTTTCATATATTGAATTACAGAGAATTACTCAGCTACGATTTCGTATGGTAACTCAACGAATACTTCACGGTGTAAACGAACGCTTGCAGTATATTTACCGATACGTTTGATAGTTCCAGAAGTAATGAATTTTTTGTCAATTGATTGACCGTTTGCTTCTAATGCAGCAGCGATATCAGCATTAGTTACTGATCCGAATAATTTCTCACCACCAGCTTTAACAGTGATTTTAATCTCTAAAGCTCTTAATGCTTCAGCAATTACGTTAGCATCAGCGATTAATTTAGCATCTTTATGAGCTCTTTGTCTTAAGTTTTCAGCTAAAACTTTTTTAGCAGATGGAGTAGCTAAAACAGCCATTCCTTGAGGAATTAAATAGTTACGTCCGTATCCTGGTTTAACAGTTACTACGTCATCTTTAAATCCTAATTTTGCAACATCTTGTTTTAAGATAATTTCCATGTTGTTGTCCTTTAAGTTAAGAAGTTAGGTTCTGAAGGCAGAAACCAACAACTATAGTTTATAATTTTATTATTTTAATAAATCCGCTACGTATGGCATTAAAGCTAAGTGACGAGCACGTTTTACAGCAACAGATACTTTTCTTTGGTATTTTAAAGAAGTTCCTGTTAAACGACGTGGTAAAATTTTACCTTGCTCGTTAACGAATTTTAATAAGAAATCAGCATCTTTATAATCGATGTATTTGATTCCAGATTTTTTGAAACGACAATATTTTTTAGTTTTGTTAGTCTCAATGTTTAAAGGCGTTAAATATCTGATATCTCCGTCTTTTTTACCTTTTGCAGATTGTTCAATACTTGCCATGATAATTAAGCTTTTTTAGTTTTTAATTTCTCTCTTCTTCTTTCAGCCCAAGCAATTGCATGTTTGTCTAAAGACACAGTTAAGAAACGCATAACTCTTTCGTCACGACGGAATTCAGTTTCTAAAGAGATGATTGCATCACCTGGTACAGTGTACTCAAATAAATGGTAGAAACCACTTTTTTTGTTTTGGATTTCGTAAGCTAATTTTTTTAAGCCCCAATCTTCTTTAGATACCATTTTAGCCCCCTTAGAAGCAAGAAATTCTTCGAATTTCGCTACTGTTTCCTTTACCTGAGTTTCAGATAAAACGGGATTCAAAATGAAAACAGTTTCATAATGATTCATAATAATAAAATTTAA
>NZ_CANRNX010000100.1 GCF_947632075.1 uncultured Flavobacterium sp. | reverse complement strand
TTAGACTCGATAGCTCAGTTGGTAGAGCACAACACTTTTAATGTTGGGGTCCTGGGTTCGAGCCCCAGTCGGGTCACGAAACCTCTCTTTTTAGAGAGGTTTTTTTATTTACAATCCTTTTGTTTATAAGGGTTTACAGAGATTTTGTAAAAATCATATCAATTCATTTTCCCGATATTTTCCCGAAAATAATGTACACAATTCAATGTAATTTATAATCGTTATTGATAACTAAACGTAACTATTGTAAACAAAAAAAGCATAAAGTAAAGCATTTTACAATATGCTTATCTGGCTCGTTAAGTCTTGTTTTGGATTAAGCTGAACTTATTTTTTTTATTCAATTACAGTTGCTTGTTTGATTAGTTGATTTGCTTTTTTAATAGCTATTGAAAATTTCAAATACCTATGTATTAAACAGCCGTTTTTAAATATTAAGTAATAACCTCTATTCTCAGATAAGTAAAAAGAATCTTCATTATTACTAAATTCAAATCCATTTATAAAATCTTCTTTTGTTCCTTTAAATTCCATAATTTGTTAGTTTAATTCGGCTCGTTAAAAATTACTTTGTATCGTTATTTAAAATCTTTTCTACTTCTTCAACTTTATCCTTTGGAACTAAAACAAGATCATAGTTTAATGTTTCCAAAATCTTTTCTAAAGTTTGGATCGTTAAGCCGCGCTTTCCGTTCTCGATGTTGGAAATTCTTCCGCTTGTATTTGGTCCAAAAATTAGTTCACCAAGTTCTGACATAGATAAATCTTTGTCGTTTCTAATTTGTCTTAGTTGTCCTCCTATTTTTGAAGATAAATCCATATTTTTCGCTCGTTAATTATTGTTTAGTTTCTTGACACAAATGTATCAAAATAATTTGCACCGCGTCTGGTACTGCTTCAGATGTTGATCTTCTCACGCGGTTTGGCTCGTTATATTCGAGTAATTATCCATTTATAGAGCTTAATTACTTTTATGAGTAGAAATGTATCTAAAATCAAAAATAAAAGCAAGGGTGTAAGATTTTCTTTCATAGCTTGGCTCGTTAAATATTATTTTGAAAATTTTAAATATCCTAAATTAGTTTTTAGAGTTATATCTCCGTTTTTGTGATTTATTGTTTTAAAGATTTCAGCTTTCGTATTAGAATTTAGTTTTTCAATTTTTGTTGTTCTGCTTCCTGCTGTTGGAATTGAATTATTACACCAGGAAACAAACAAATATTTTTGTTGTTTTAAAATTAGGATTGCGTTTTCAAATCCGTATAAATCAAAAAAAAGATCTTTCATATTTCGGCTCGTTAAGAATTAAAAATTTGTGTATCTAAAAAGTTATTGAAGATTATAAAAGCTTTACATATTTGCTTTAAAAAAATGAAGCTAAGAAGTAATAAAAAGAAAATAATAATTTGCGCGGCTGCTTCGTTTTGTTCCGCTTTTTTGTTTAAATTTGCCATGTCAAATAAAATTTGTAAGAGGGTTTTAATTTGATTTTTAGAGGTTAACGGTTCGCGCTGTTAACCTCTTTTTTTTACATTTCAGTAAGTATGTAATATGTTTTTGTTTCTTCGTCTATAAAGTCAATTGTTAAACGGTCGTTTTCGCTTGGTTGGGCTTCTTCTGGTCCGTTGTAAACATATTTATATATGTTCTCGTTTTCTTCCTGGTTCGGCTCGTTAAGAATTAAAAAACTTTGTGAACTAAGACAACCAACAAAAAAGGATATAACAGAAATAAATAAATAAAATTGCTTTTTCATATTAGTTTTTTTTAGTGAAAGAAATATTTAACTAACTCTTTAAAATCTTGATAGCTTGTTACTTTTATTGCTTCAGTTACAAGTATATTAGTTGCTTCAGCTTCTGGTGTATTTATATTTATATATCCGCTTACACTGATGTTTTTAACTGCTTCAATTGTTGCGTAAATTGGTAAAGCGTTTATAATTGTGTTATAAAATCCGATGTTAACAGCGCTATTTGTTACGATTTCTCTTTTTAATGCTTTGATTTGTTTTTTAGTTTTCATAATAAAATAATTTTAGGTTAATATTTTGATTTGTGCCGCTCCTGGTTTCGCTCCTGGTTCAACGTTCTAACGTTAGCGGCTAAATGAATTATTTTATTCCTTTAGAAATAGTTTCTAAACTGTGATACATTGGTATATTGTCAACGTTGATAAATTGAAAATTAAATTTTTCGTACTCTAAAGAAGTTAATAATACTTTTGGATTCTTCAGAAGTTTTAAAAATTGACTTTCTAATTCAGAAATTGAAATTATCATTTCTTTTGTTCGGTGTATTTCTTTAACTATCTTATAAAAGTTTTTTATATACTCGTCGTTTTCTGGTGTGCTGTTTTCGAATAAAAAACGGTTATTCTTGAATTTTATCGGAATTATTATTTTTAACATAATCTTAATTTTTTGAAGTGTGGAAAATTGCGCGGCTCTGGATCTGGCCGCGCTTCTGGTTTGCTTTGTTGTAATTCTACCAATTAGCAGAAAAATAGAAACCGTTATCACAATGATAGTCAAACATTAATTCTCTTGCGGCTTGTTCCCAGTCAATGCAGTTGAACGGCCAGCCTTGATTTAGATTAATACCTGTTTGTTCTGCCATATCTTGCGCAAAATCTTCATCGCTATCGTATTGACCTGCAAAAGCATCTTCATATTTTTCAAGTGCTTGTTTTATATCTCCACCGAAACAATTCACAAAAGCGTCGATTTTTTCGCGTTCTTCTTCGTCTAAATTTGAAAACTCAATAATTTCATTAAGTTCTGACTCGTTTAAACTTTCACTATATAAAGAATCAGGAAAACCTTCAAAATCTGTAAACATTAATTCAAGATCAGAAATTTCTATTTCTTCGTTTTCGTCTTTGTTAAATAGTTCTTTTACTTGTTCGTCTGCTTCGTTGTTGTAATGTTCTGTGATAGCGTCGTAAAGTTCTGAAGCATCGTTGTAATCTTCTAAATCGTACCATTGACCGCATACGAATTGTAAACCTGCGTTGTAGCTTGCGTAATCTGTTACAAAAAGTTTTGCTGTTGTGTTTGCTAAAGTTGACATAATAAAATTGGCGGTTTTTATTCTGGTGCGCTCCAGGTGTAAGAGGGTTATTTTTTATAATATTAAAAGGTTTCTTTTTTACCACCTTTCTACTATACAAATGTATAGCTTTATTTTGATACTACAAAACAAAATCGTATTAAATGATATATTTTTTTTATTCTTTGTTTTTATCGTTTTTATATCTTTTGATAGATAAAATCTATAGTAATAATGTAATGATCTTCGGGCCTGGTTTGCTTCGTTAGAATGAAGATTTTAATACATATATAAGAGAGTAATACAATACAAATAACATCAGGACCAGAACAAAAAGCGGTATAATTAAAATATAAGGTTTTTAATAACTTCGATAAAATGAACAGATGTAAAGATTAAGTTCAAATATTCAATTCTCAAGCGGTTGTTAAATTGAAAAAGTACGTTTTAAGGCTTTGATATTTTTAAATGTATGTATGTAAGTTTTTACAAATTGAATTAAATCAGGAGCAGAGGAGGAGCGCGAAAGGCTAACAATATCAAGGCTTTGCGGTTCGCTTCGTTATAATAGTGCAACTTTACTACTATATAACAATAAGACAATCACCAGGAGAGAGAACAAGCCAGAAGGAGCAGAGCAGGAGCAAACAAAACAATCTTATAAGATCATTTTTAAATAACGTTTTGAAGCTGCAAAAATTGAGTATTAAAATAAATCGTTTCGCTTTCGTTATAATATAACTTTTAAAGCAATTCTACTACATACACATAAGAGAGAAACAACAACACCAGAAGCACAAAACACACCAGAACAACACACAAAACAACCTAATCAATAAAACAATGTATTAAAGCATAAAAACAGCAATTAAGGCACGTTTAAAGCGTTTCAAGAGTTAATTTATTTCAATTTCTCGAAAGGATAAAATAAGACTGTAACAAACATGCGCATAAATTCAATTAAAATTATTAACTTTGGTTCAAATGTGGCTATAAACCCCGTAAATTTGGAACAAATGAACCATTTAAGATTTTTAAACATTAGACAAGTAAGTCAATTTTTAACAAAAGATCCTATTAAATTAAGATTAAGAAATAAAAATTTAATGAAGAACGAAGCTTTAAAAGAGTTAACCGACTTTTTAGAATATTGGCAAAACAAGCATAAATAATAACTTATTGGGAATATATCGGGAAAATAGTTTTGTAAGTACGTGTAAAGCCTTGTAAATAAAGAGTTTTGTAAATAAGGTTCGAATCCTACAAGGAACAGAACTTAAAAAACAAGAACAAAATTTTAGTTCAGTTAGTAATGTAGTTGCGTGATATTAGTACGGATCAACACGCACAAAACAAAAAGCTAAAAGTTTTCAGACACACCACACGCAACACACCCCCATACCCTTTTCGATTACGTTTTCCTTTCTGCACCCAACGCTCCGAAACACCTATACCATCCCATACCCCATATCATTTCTAATCTAAAAAAATCGATCTTTTAAAATAAGTTTGTTTCTGTATCATTTCATTAGATAATTTTTTAGAGAAAACCTATATCATTTCCTTTCAAAAAAAATACCTTTCCTTTTTCTATTCTTTTCCTTTGATTTAAAAGCTTTAAAAATATTATTGTTACACTTTGTTAATTCGTAATAGATAATCTCTTAGATGTAAGATTTTGTACCTCTTGGATTATTTGTTAGGATATTCTTGATTGTTAGTTAAGGCGAATTGAAAATACTTGTTGTAATAGATTTTAGTTATTTGACGATATAATTTGATATTATTTTTAATTATTATCATTTGATATAAATATTTTTATATCTTTGATACTCTTAATTGGCAAATTAGGCAATAACAAAATAACAATCTTTGACATGATAAAAATCGTAGCAGCGGTTTCTGGTAACGGAGTTATCGGAAAATCGGGAAAACTTGTGTTTAATGATAAACAGGATAAAAAGCTTTTTAAGGATCTTACTTTTGGTTGTAATGTTCTTATAGGAAGAAAGACTTTCGATTCTTTGGATAAGGTATTTAAACCTTTACCGAACCGAACTAACATTGTTGTAACGACTGATTTAGTAGCAGGATATAAGATACAGGCGCAATACCCTGAAGTTGTAATAAAGTGTAGATTCTTGTGAATGTGACCAGTGTATTCTGGTTTAAAGTGACCAGTGTAAATGAGGTTCAAAACACGGTCA
>NZ_CANRNX010000099.1 GCF_947632075.1 uncultured Flavobacterium sp. | reverse complement strand
GCTTCACCAATACAAACTGCTTCGTCAGCAAATTTTACGTGAGGCGATTGACGGTCTGCAACCGAATAAACAGCAACGGTTTTAATACCCATTTTCTTTGCTGTTTTCATAACGCGTAATGCAATTTCACCACGGTTTGCAACTAATATCTTTTTCATTGTGATTATTCGAATTCAATTAATAATTGGCCTTTATCTACTGCTTGTCCTTTTTCAACAGCGATAGATTTAATTACTCCTGAACGTGGTGAATCAAAACTGTTCTCCATTTTCATAGCTTCAAGAATTAATAAGTTATCTCCTTCTTGAACTTCTTGACCAACCGCAACGTTAATTTCTAAAATTAAACCTGGCATTGGAGCTTTAATAGCGTTAACTACTTTAGTTTTTCCAACTTCAAATCCCATTTCTTTAATCAATTGATCTAATTGATTTGCAATAGAAACAACGTATTCATTGTTGTTAATAACCACCGTGTACTTTTTGTTTATGAAGTCCGATGAAACCACTTCGGCTTTGTACGAAGTATTGTTGTGCAATAGATGGTAGTTAGCCGCATCTAATGAAACAGCATCTAATTCTGCAATTTGTTTTTCTGTAATTTCAAAGTTGTTGGTTTGATTGACAGAAACTTTAAATGTGTTGTCCATTTTTTTAAGTTGAATTAAAAATGTAAAATTTCTCAAATTTCTTAAAAAAAAATGAGTTATGCTTTATTTAAATTGTAATTTTCTAATAATTAAAGTGTTAAAAATCTGATAGTGTTTTTTTAAATGTTTCTAAAGCACGATTTCTGGCGAAAGAATGTTCAATAATTTTATGATAATATTGTAAAGTTGAAAATTCTTTTACCCATTTATTTATATATTCTAAATTAGAATCAAACTTTTTAAGTTGTTCATCTGGGTTAAAAATTCTGAAATACGGTGCAGCATCACAACCACAACCTGCTGCCCATTGCCAATTTCCGTTGTTTAGAGCCAAATCATAATCGTTTAATTTTTGTGCAAAATAAGCTTCACCCCAACGCCAATCTATTAATAGATGTTTGGTTAAAAAACTCGCTACCAACATACGAACACGATTATGCATAAATCCTGTGGTGTTTAATTCGCGCATTCCGGCATCAACTAAGGCATAACCTGTTTTTCCTTCACACCATTTTTGAAATTCATCTACATTGTTTATCCAAGGAATGGCATCGTATTTTGGTTTGAAGGAGTTGTTTTCGACATTAGGAAAATGAAATAAAATTTGCATAAAAAAATCGCGCCATATTAATTGATTTAGCCAAGTTTCATTTGATCTTCTTGCGAAATCAATGCATTTACGAACAGAAATGGTTCCAAAACGAAGTGCAATTCCTAAATGTGTGGTATGATTCTTAGCAGGAAAATCTCTTAACTCATTATAATTTCCAATTATATCAATTTCTAAAGTTGGTTCAGAAAATTGCAAATTTGTTTTATTAAATCCTATTTCTTCTAACGAAAACTTTTGAAAATCTGCTTTTTGAATCAAATGATTTAAATAATTTTCAGAATCGTAATAGGGTAGAAGTTCATTTTTCAAAAGTAATTTCCACTTTTTAGAATAAGGCGTAAAAACAGTATATGGTGTATTATCAGCTTTTAGAATATCGTATTTTTCAAATCGGACTTGATCTTTATACGAATGAAAATCGACAGACTGCGTTTTTAAAAAATTCTGAACTTCTAAATCACGATGAATGGCTTTGGGTTCATAATCGTGATTGCAGAAAACTTTTTCGATGTTATATTTTGACGTTAATTCTTCAAAAACTTCAATCGGAGTTTTAAAGAAAAAATCAATTCCTGAATTAAATGGAGCGAGTTTTTTATTGATATTTTGCAAGGCTTGATGAATATAATCAACACGGCGATCTTGTTTATCTTCAAAACAATTTAAAATAATCGGATCAAAAATAAAAATAGGTAAAACTTTGTATCCAGAATTTAAAGCCTGAAATAATCCGTGATTGTCTTCGATTCGCAAATCGCGTCGAAACCAAAATATAGCAATCTTTTCTTTATTCATTTTCGAAATGTTTTTGAACTTGTTTGGTTCTGAATTCGAATAAATTTTCAATTTCTTTTTTAACTAAAATTTTATGAATGAAATTTCCAATAAATCCCAAAGGTAATTGATAAGTTATAAAATCTTTCATAAGAACTCCTTCTTTAACTTGTTTAAACGTGTGTAAATGATGCCATATTTTGTAAGGCCCTTTGATTTGAATATCGATAAAACTTTCATTTGGAACTACATTTGTAATTTTAGTTTTCCATTTTAATGGAATTCCAAAAAGTGGAGAAACCCAATAGGAAATAATTAAGTTTTTGTGAATTTGATTTGGAAGATTTTGGGTTCGCGTTTTCAACTGCATTTTGAGCGTCGTTAATGCATGGATGTGTTTTGGATTATTAAAGTATTTCCAAACCGTTTGTAAATCGCTTTTTATGAATTGTTGGTCTTCAAAATTGTAAATCATCTCTTAAAATTACGGATTTTTTGACATAAAAAAAGCCATCGGAAACGATGGCTTTTAAAAATTATATTTCTTTAACTGCTTCTTTCTGAATCCAACCGGTAACTTGGTTTGGTAAAATAACTTTATACCATTTGGTTGTTTCTTCTTCTATATAAACTTCAGTTCCTTCATGAACCAATTGTGCATTTTTTGCAGATGTTCGAGGTTCTACTTTTATGGGAACTTCTTCAGTAAAAACAATGGCATAACGTTCTGAGTTTTCGAAATTCCGCTCTGAAAAAGCAGAAGCAATACTTAATATGGTAACAAATATCAAAACGATTTGTAAAGAGAAAAATACTTTTTTAACCGTTGGATTTTCACTGAAATAGAAAATTAAAAAATTTATTAAAATAAAAAAAGTACTTGTTATCGCAGTGATTGCCCATTCGTTCTGATTAAAAAAACCTATCGTATTGTGCATGATTTGATTTGAATTTAATTTTACTTTTTTATCAAACTCATCTAATTTCATTTTATCTGCAAATTTTAGATTGGTTTGAACGGCTTGGTTATCCGGATTTATTTGTAACGCTTTTTTGTAATTGTAAATACTTGGCGCTACTTGTTGTAATTGATAATATGCATTTCCTAAATTGAAAAAAACCGCTTCTGCTTCGAAATTTTTATCAAGTAACGATTCGTATTTTTCAATTGCTTCTTGATATTTTTTTTGCTCATACAAAGTGTTAGCTTCATTAAAAACTTTAACCGGATCTAGATTATTCGCTATAGAAATTCCTGAAATAAGAAATACTAAAAGGATATTTAAAATTCTCATGGTTCTTATTTTAAAGTTTTAAATTGTTTTTCTAAACTCGAAATTACTTCAACTGCTTGTGCATAATCGTTGTTCATGGTTTCTACACTCATTTGTGAATAACGTGCCATTTCGCAAGTTTCTTTCAAGCTCATAAACGATTCAATATTTTGTTCTGAAATTGTTTTGTTTTGAAGCGTTTCTATAATAATTTCATTACTCATTTCTGAAGTTTCAATATGTAATTTTGCTTTCAAGAAATTATGTAAACAACGTTCTAAAGCTTCATAGAACTTATCTTTGTTTCCTAAATTACGTTTTGCTTCACCTAAATATTTTTTAGCTAAACGATTATTGTTTCTCAATCTGTTTCCAACAACATCGCCAGCCGCTTTTTTACGTTGCTTGTCAACAATAACTACCAATGGCATAGCAACCAATGGAGCAATTAGTAAGAAATAAAATAAATTGGTATCAAAGAAATTAGATTTTTCTTCTATATTAAAGCTGACTTCTTTTACGATGTCATTAAAATTATCGCTGTTAGTTAAATCTACTTTTTCAGGAAGATTTGTTGGAACTTCTGGACCTTCAGTAACCTCGATAACAATTTCTTCGCTGGTTAAAGTTTTATAAGTTTTAGAAGCCACATCGAAATAACTAAATGACATCGGTTTAATTACATATTTACCTTTGTATTGTGGCACAATTGTATATTTTTCGGTTTTAGAACCGTCCATTCCAGTGTTGATGTTTTTGTTGATTTTCTCAATCAATTCTGGATCGTAAATTTCTAAAGCAGAAGGAGCTACTGGTTTAGGTAAACTGAATAAATCTAAATTCCCGTTTCCGTTTACAGAAACATTTAATTCTATGGTTTCGTTAGCTTTAACGGTTGTTTTATTCGGAATTACTTTGAAGTCAAACTTACCAACTGCACCTGTAAAATCTAAAGGTTGGTTGTTTAATGGAAGTGGTTTTACATTAATGTTTTTAGTTCCGGTTGAATAAATTTTTTCAGATATAGTCATTTCAGGAAAACCAAAAAAATCATAGCGTCCTGTCATGGTTTCAATTTGAAGATTCAAATCAAAAGGTTCTAAGGTTAAATTGCCTTCTTTTAAAGGAAGTAAAACTACTTTTTGTAAAACAATATAACGGTATTCTTTGCCTTTGTATTCTCCAATTTGCACGCGCATTTCTCTTTCATCAATGGTGTGATTCCAAAAGTTTTTGTATTCTGGAATAGCTGCTTGAGCAATATTTCGAACTCCTGCATTGTGACTTACATACAATTTGTAAACCACAGAAATAGGTTCGTTTATGTACGGATTTGGATTTGAAATTTCTCTAACTAAGAAAATGCCTTCACCAATTTTTTCTGGATCAATTTGAGGTTGTCTGTTTTGTGTACGATTTCCATAACCTCTTTGACCGTAATTTTGTTGCTGTTGTTGTACAGCATCTCCTACTTTTATAGTTACGGTATTTGATTTATAAACATTTCCTTTGTGTTCAATAGTTGCAGAGCCAATTTCTAAATCTCCTTTTTTTTCAGGAACTAAATAATACGAATAACTTTTACTAAAAGAAGTTTTTCCGTTTATCCATGATTGGCTAACTGATTGCATAGGACCACCAACAACTTTGAAATTATCAAAGTTGGGAGGGTTAAAATTATCGCCGTCTTGGTTCATGGTAAACCGAACCTCAATACGTTCGTTTATTCCTATACTATTTCTACTTACTTCAGATACAAACGTAACCTGACTCCATCCGACAGATGAAAAAAGTAGCACTAAAGCAAAACAAATCTTCGTTATAAATTTCATTTTCTTACCAGTCTTTTGTACTTGTTGTTTTAACAGGTTTACCTTCACGTTCACGACCTTGAACTCGCTCTCTAACTCTTTGTTCTTGGTTGTTTAAAGCATTCAACATGTTTTCCATTTGTTGTTTGCTTTGATCTTGTTTTTGCTGTTGCGGATCTTTTTGACCTTGATCTTTTTTGTCGTCTTTCGGATTATCTCCTTTGTCGTCTTTCTTATCGTCGCCTTTATCTTTAGGATCTTTCTTGTCTTGATCTTTTTTATCGTCTTTCTTATCCTGATCCTTATTGTCTTTGTTATCTTTATTATCCTTGTTGTC
>NZ_CANRNX010000098.1 GCF_947632075.1 uncultured Flavobacterium sp. | reverse complement strand
TTGTTCCTCTTGTGGAACGCAATTTTCAAAATGGTTAGGGCAATGTACCTCTTGTAAACAATGGAACACAATTGTTGAAGAAGTGATTCAAAAAGAAGAAAAAGTTGCTTGGCAAACCAAATCTTCTGTTGGAGTTAAACGTGTTTCAAAACCTTTATTAATCAATGAAATTGATAGTTCACAAGAAGTCCGTTTAAATACGTTAGACGGCGAATTAAACCGTGTACTTGGTGGCGGATTGGTTCCTGGTTCTATGGTGCTTTTAGGCGGTGAACCCGGAATCGGGAAAAGTACGTTGTTGCTTCAATTATCTTTAAAATTACCCTATAAAGTTTTATACGTTTCTGGTGAGGAAAGTCAGAAGCAAATTAAAATGCGTGCCGAGCGCGTAAATCCGAATAACACTACTTGTTACATTCTTACAGAAACGAATACCCAAAATATTTTTAAACAGATTGAAGATATTCAACCTGATGTTTTGATTATTGATTCGATTCAAACCTTACATACCGATTATATTGAGGCTTCTGCCGGAACCATTTCTCAGATTAAAGAAACCACAGCAGAGTTGATTAAATTTGCGAAAGAAACATCAACTCCGGTTATTTTAATTGGTCACATCACCAAAGACGGAAATATTGCCGGACCAAAAATCTTGGAACACATGGTTGATACCGTTCTTCAGTTTGAAGGTGATAGAAATCACGTGTACCGAATTCTTCGTGCTTTAAAAAACAGATTTGGTTCAACTGCTGAATTGGGAATTTACGAAATGCAAGGTTCTGGTTTAAGAGAAGTTTCAAATCCGTCAGAGATTTTACTTTCGCACCGTCAAGAAGAACTTTCAGGTACAGCAATTGCTTCAACCTTAGAAGGTATGCGACCGTTAATGATTGAAGTGCAAGCATTGGTTAGTACTGCAGTTTACGGAACGCCTCAACGTAGTGCTACCGGATATAATCTTAAACGTTTGAATATGATTTTGGCTGTTTTAGAAAAACGTGCCGGCTTCCGTTTAGGAATGAAAGACGTTTTCTTAAACATTACTGGAGGAATTTCCGTTGACGATCCAGCCATAGATTTGGCAGTTGTAGTTTCTATTCTTTCATCTAACGAAGATGATGCCGTTTCTAAAGATTTTTGTTTCGCTGGTGAAGTCGGACTTTCAGGTGAAATTCGACCGGTAAATCGTGTAGATCAACGCATTCAAGAAGCAGAAAAATTAGGTTTTTCTAAAATATACATTTCCAAATACAATAAAATCACGTATCAATCTAAACAAATTGAAGTGGTTTTAGTTTCTAAGATTGAAGATTTAGTAAGTGCTTTGTTTTAGTTAAAAATAAACATTTGTAAAATTGTTAAAAAAATGTATTTTTACTTGACTAACCCTTATTTATTTGCGTATGAAATTTAATTACAATTATTTTTTTTTAGGTTTTGTATTATTCTTTATCCTTCGATTAATTTTAGATCGATTTGTTTTTCATTTTCGATTCACTAATGTTTTATGGGCGATTTTAGCCGGTATTCTATTGAGTTTAATGATGAACAGGGGTTCTAAGCCTTTTAAAAACTTAAATTTGAAATTAAAAAACGGAGAAGAAATCTTAAATTTATTTGGTGTAAATATCAAACAAACTAAATTCAATTGGGTTTCTGGAAATTTTTTCATTACAAACAAACGTTTTGCTTTTGTTGACAAACAACGTCTAGACATCGAAGAATCAGATTATGACATTCATTTTTCAGAAGTCAAAGAAGTGATTTTTTTACCACAAAAATTCATGAAAAATGAGCGTATAAAAATAATCACTAATCGAAATGAAGTTTTTTACATCAACGCTTTTCAAAAGAATAAAGATCTTTACGAAGCTATTTTAAAAGTTAAAAGCTGAAGACATCTTCAGCTTTATTTATCTAAACTATTTTGCAAGGTTTCTAAAAACAAACCAATGTGATAGCCATCAACCAAACCGTGATGTACATAAACGGCAACATTGAAAATTTTTCTACCATCGCGTTCAAAAACTTTTCCTACAGAAATTTTAGGACAACTATCTGGCCAAGTAAAACTACGCGCATGAGTTAATCCGGTAAAATTCACAAACGGAACCGCCGAAAAATGGATGATGTTTTCTTTCCAATTACTTTTTAAAAGTAAACCTGTTGTGTTTTGTACACGCTCAATTTCTTTAACGGCATAATCAGAAAATTCATTTTCATCAGCAATGTATTTCATGAATGAAAATCCGAAGGTTTTATCTGCTCGCATTACCGTTGCAGAAGCATCAATTTCATCGTATAAAACAATTTGCTTATCTTCAATTCGTAACCTAAAATTTTCTGTTTCGTTAATCGCAAACAAAACCTTATGCAGGTAATAATTAAAAAACGGAATGTTTTTACGTTTCGCTTCTTTATAAGCAATGGTTACGTCAACTTCGGTAACCACACCGTAAAAAGGTTCTTCCATTGCAGAAAAGAACTCAAAATGCTCTTTTCTATTCCAATTTTCAAGATTAATAATTTGTTTCATTATAAAAGCAATGGTAAAATTTCAGCGTTTGTAGTTGCTGTGTAAAATTTATCGTGAACGATTTCGTGGTCGATACGTTCGTGTGCCCAAGTGGTATGAAACGGAATGTGAATAGCCGTTCCGCCAATATTTAAAACCGGAAGAACATCAGATTTTAATGAGTTTCCAATCATTAAAAATTCAGAAGCATCGATATCTAAACGTTTTAGTAGTTTTTGATAATCTATTTCTTCTTTCTCACTTAAAACTTCGATATGGTGAAAATAAGCCCCCAAACCAGACAAACTTACTTTTCTGTGCTGGTCTTTTAAATCGCCTTTAGTCACTACAATTAATTTATATTTCCCATGAAGTTGTTTTAAAGTATCTTCAATTCCGTCTAAAAGAACAATAGGTTTTTCAAGTAATTCTTTTCCAATTTCAAGAATTTTCTCAGTTACTTTAATCGAAACTTTTCCGTCTGAAATTTTATTTGCAGCTTCAATCATCGATAAAATATAACCTTTAATTCCGTATCCGTAAAAAGGTAAATTATCTATTTGTGTTTGAAACAAAATTTGTGAAATGCTTTGTTTTGAAAGAAAATCTTCGAATAAAGCACAAAATCTATCTTCGGCTTCATCGAAATAAGGTTCGTTAATAAATAACGTATCATCTGCATCAAAACCTACAACTTTTATATAATCTTTCATATTAAAATTTTTACAAAGATAAGGTTCTTAAAAATTAAAAATAAACTTAGATTGCTAAGTTTAATATAAAATAGTGAGTGCAATTTAAATAATTCCGATTTTTTTAAAACTAATATTTTTTACTTTATTAAATTAATCTATTTTAGTAACCTAAACTTAATTCAAAAATTTTGAATAATTCAAAAACTCACAAAAAACACGAACTAAAGCGTGGACTTTCAAACAGACATATCCAATTAATAGCTTTAGGAGGCGCAATTGGTACAGGTCTTTTTTTAGGAATTGGTCCTGCAGCAGTTCTAGCAGGTCCGTCTGTAATTTTAGGTTACGCATTAGCAGGAATCATTGCATTTTTTATTATGCGTCAGCTCGGCGAAATGGTTGTTGAAGAACCTGTATCTGGCAGTTTCTCTCATTTTGCATATAAATATTGGGGAAATTTTGCTGGTTTTGCTTCTGGTTGGAATTATTGGATTTTATATATTTTGGTTTCTATGTCAGAATTAACAGCCATTGGAATTTACGTTCAATATTGGTGGCCTGAAATTCCGCTATGGGCTTCAAGTTTATTTTTCTTCCTTGCAATAACAGCTTTAAATTTAGGTTCAGTTAAAATGTTTGGTGAAGCCGAATTTTGGTTTTCAATTATTAAAGTTGTTGCTATTATAGGAATGATAATTTTTGGTACTTATTTATTAATTTCAGGAACTGGAGGAGAGCAAGCAACATTAGCGAACTTAACTAACAACGGAGGTTTCTTTCCAAAAGGATGGTTTGAAAAAACAGAGATCGGTTATCAAGGTTTACTTTCGGTAATGGCAATAATCATGTTTTCTTTCGGCGGTTTAGAATTGATTGGAATTACTGCAGCCGAAGCTGAAAATCCAGAACGCAACATTCCTAAAGCAACCAATCAAGTTATATATAGAATTTTAATTTTCTATGTTGGTGCTTTAATAATTTTATTTTCGCTTTCGCCATGGGCAACGATAACTACAGAAACGAGTCCGTTTGTTACCGTTTTTGACAATCTAAAAGGATTACATTTTAATTTATTCGGAAAAGAAATTTCAGGTACAAATTTAATTGCAAATGCTTTAAATTTAATTGTACTAACTGCTGCATTATCAGTTTACAATTCATCTGTATATAGTAATAGTAGAATGTTGTATGGTTTAGCAGAACAAGGAAATGCACCAAAGTTTTTAAAATATTTAAATAAAAATGCTTCGCCAACTCGTGCAATAATGGTATCTAGCTGTTTTGCTGGTTTATGTATAATCATTAACAAATTTGTTCCAGAACAGGCTTTTAGAATTTTAATGTCGTTGGTAGTTTCATGTTTAATTATCAATTGGGTAATGATTTCACTAACACACCTTAAATTCAGAAAAGCCAAACAAATCCAGAAAGTAAAACTAAAATTCCCTTCACTTTTGTTTCCGGTTTCAAATTACATTTGTATTTTATTTTTAATTTTAATTTTAGGAATAATGTTTATAACAGGAATGCACGTTTCGGTTATATTAATACCAATTTGGTTATTTTTACTTTACCTATCATTTCAAGCAATAAAAAAAAGATCTCTTAAATAATTCAAACGCTTCAATTAAAGAAGCGTTTTTTTGGCACATTATTTGAAAATGTTAAGGAAAACTAAATATCATGAAAAAATTATTTTACTTATTAGCTTTTGTTTCGGCTACGGCTTTTGCTCAAGAAGATAAAAAAGGAGTTGTAACGGTTTCTGCTAATTACAATTGGTCCGAACCAACTCAATACGGATTAAGTTTTGAATTCACAAAAGGCATAAAGTTTAATGAACGTTTAACATCTTGGATATTAAATGCAAGCTATGGACAAATTGAATTAAATGAAAAGAATTTAAAAACAACCGGAGAAGGTTTTGTTGTTGAATTAGGAACCAGAACTTACAGAACTCGCGGAATTCGTGAAGGTTTATATTTTGAAAACTTTTTAACCCACGGAGAAATGAATTTCGATGATAAATTGAACGGAGAGAAGTTTGAAGGTAAATATAGTTATTGGAGTATTTTTAATCCGAATATTGGTTATAAAATTCAATTAACTAAAAACTTAAGCATAGATCCTTCATTAGGATTTAACTGGAAATGGGAAGTACGCGGACAAGGTGATGTGGATAATAAAAACTTTGACAATTTTGTTTTTAAAGCTGGCGTAAAGCTTGGGTATACCTTTTAAAAACAAAAAAGCTTGTGATTAATTTCACAAGCTTTTTAAATATTAACAGACACTGTCCAGAATTTTGTGTAAACGTATTTAAGGTGGGTTTGACTGTTTTTACAGTTGAACCCTTTTTTCAAATA
>NZ_CANRNX010000097.1 GCF_947632075.1 uncultured Flavobacterium sp. | reverse complement strand
TACGTGAGCTAATTCATCATCATTTGTAAAAATAGCACCACCGTCTCCGTAACATCCTAAGTTTTTAGATGGGAAGAAAGAAGTAGCTCCAACATGACCAATTGTTCCAACTTTTTGTTTAGAACCATCTTTCCATGTATAGTTTGCTCCAATCGCTTGAGCGTTATCTTCAATTACAAATAAGTTATGTTCTTTTGCAATTTCCATAATCGCATCCATATTAGCCGCACGACCAAATAAATGAACAGGAACAATAGCTTTTGTTTTAGGTGTAATTGCTTTTTTAATTGCCTCGATAGAAATGTTCATGTTATCTTCATCAACATCTACCAAAACCGGAGTAATTCCTAATAAAGCAACAACTTCAACCGTTGCAGCAAAAGTAAAATCGGCAGTGATAACTTCATCTCCTGCTTTTAAACCTAATCCCATCATGGCAATTTGTAACGCATCAGTTCCGTTTGCACAAGGAATTACGTGTTTTACACCTAAATAGTTTTCTAAACTTTTTTGAAACTCTTGAACTTTAGGTCCGTTTATATATGCAGTTGTATCTAAAACTTCTTGAATACCTGCGTTAATTTCTTCTTTTATATGTTCGTATTGACTCTTTAAGTCAACCATTTGTAACTTTTTCATTAATCGAAAATTTTAGTATACAAATGTAATAATTTTCAGTATTACATTTTAAGTGATTTCTTATAAAAACTGTGAATAAAAAAACGGAATAAAATTAATCATTCCGTTTGTTTCACCATTTATGTTAAACACCAAATTGCGTTAAGTGATGTTCTAAATGTTTATAAAACATATTGTTCCACTCTTTTGAAGTTAAAATCCCGAACGAATAATTTTCTTTACCTTCAAAATAGGCTGATCCTAAATTTTGAACCTTTTGAATATTAGCAATTAAAAGTGCTTTTTCTTTTTCAAAATCCCTTTCATTTGCAATAATAAAAATCGGCGAAGTTGGCCCGTTTGGTTTATACATTTTCTCTCCAACAACAGTTTTCTTTACAAAACTTTTCAGCATAAACTTCATTAAAAAATTTGGCTTCTTAAATTCTTCTGGAGTAAAAGTAGTTGTATAAGTTACGTTACAATGCACTAACATTCGAGCTACATCCATTTTTCCCCATTTCGGTTTAGATTCAATTGAAAGCAAATTAATTCGACTTATAATTTCGTCTGCAACCGCTTTATCAAATACATTTTTAATCAACTCTTTTTTTCTTCAAAGATAATGTAATCCAAATCATTTCATTTCAACTTATCATTATTATTGAAAATAGACCGTTAACAAAACTTTCAAAACTAAATAAAAACAAATGTGTATTTTTGTTGCATAAATCACCAATTCTATGGCATTTTTATATCAGGTTGGCATACAAGCCGCTTCTTTACTTTTACCGATTTCGAGCTTATTTAGTTCGAAAATGAAATTGTTCATCAACGGAAGAAAACAATCTTTTCCTACTTTAAAAGAAAAAATAAATCCGAACAAAAAATACGTTTGGTTCCATGTGGCTTCTTTAGGTGAATACGAGCAAGGTTTACCGGTTATGGAAGCTTTAAAAAAAGAACAACCTGAATTAGGAATTGTACTTACATTTTTTTCACCTTCGGGATACGAAATTAGAAAAAACAACACCATTGCCGATGCTACTTTATATCTTCCGTTAGATACTAAAACCAACGTAAAACGCTTTTTAGATTTGGTAAAACCCGTTCAAGCTTTTTTTATTAAGTACGAATTTTGGCCGAATTATTTAACTGAACTTAAAAAGAGAAATGTTCCTACCTATTTAATTTCAGGAATTTTCAGAGAAAATCAATTATTCTTTAAGCCTTACGGCGGATTCTATCGCGAAGCTTTAAAAACGTTCACGCATTTTTTTGTGCAAAACGAAACTTCAAAACAACTTTTACAGCAATTACACTTTAATAATGTAACCGTAAATGGCGATACGCGTTTTGACCGAGTTGCTCAAATTTTAGAAAAAGACAACCAACTTGATTTTATCAAAACTTTTAAAAACAATACCAAAACCATTGTTATTGGAAGTTCGTGGCCACAAGATGAAACTTTTCTAATTCCGTATATAAATGAGAATAACCAAAATGTAAAATTTATTATTGCGCCTCATAACATTAAGGAAGAACAAATCAATAATATAAAAAATCAGCTTAAAAAATCGGTGGTTTTATTTTCAGCTAAAGAAGGTAAAAATCTGGCCGACTTTGATGTTTTTATTATTGATACGATTGGAATTTTAACCAAGATTTACAGCTATGCAGAAATTGCTTACGTTGGTGGTGGTTTTGGAACCGGAATTCACAATATTTTAGAACCTGCTACTTTTGGAGTTCCAATTATAATTGGACCAAAATACCAGAAATTTCAAGAAGCTAAAGATTTGGTTGCTTTAGGAAGTTGTTTGGTTGTTCATAATCAAGAAGATGTAAACAATACATTCAATCTTTTAATTGAGAATGAACATATCCGAAAAGAAAAAGGAAACTTGAGTCAACAATTTGTATTAAAAAATAAAAATGCAACTCAAGTAATTATGCAGTATTTAAAGACCGGTTTATAACATGCGGTCTTTAATATCTTTTGAATAATAGTCTGATAAATAAATTAATGACGATATTATTGGAAAAGTAAATAGCGCAATTAAAACAAGTAATTTAATTTTTGGACTTTGTTTTTTACTTTTAAATAAGCAAACCACTGCCCATAAAAAAAGTACAGCACCTAGAATAAGCAAAAAAAGTAAAAATATTTGCCAAGCAAATAATCCAAAGCTAAAATCATTGATTAGTTTATCCATAATTTAATTTTTTAACAAATATATGATTTCATTTGAAGAATTAAAACCCGAAAACGTAAATATCATCACTCAGTTAATGACTGATTTTTATGCTATTGATAATTATCCGATAGATATTGAAGTAACCAAACGAAATTTTGAATATTTCATTCAGCAACCTCAGTTAGGTCGAGTTTTTGAAATTCGTTATGAAAAAGAAATCGTTGGTTATATTTTATTCGCAACCTTATTTAGTTTTGAATTTGGTGGAACCATTGCCTTTTTAGATGAATTATACATTTCTGAAAAAATGCGAGGTAAAGGATTAGGAAAAATGGCCGTTGAGTTTGCTAAAAACTTCGCAAAAGAACAAGATTATAAAGTTTTGTATTTAGAAGTTGAACCTCATAATGAAAAAGCACAAGAATTATACAAAAAATGCAATTTTAAAACGCATCATCGCGGATTAATGATCTACAAAGAGGACTAATTTTTCTTTTTAGATAAAATTTGTATCTTGCCCACTCGTTTAAAAATCACTAATTAAGCATTAAAACTATGAAATTACTAAGACTTTTAGTAGTACTATTTTCTGTACCCATGTTTGCTCAACAAGGCGGCATGTGGATTCCTTCTTTATTAAAAGGAATGAACGAAACAGAAATGACCAATTTAGGAATGAAAATGTCTGCAGAAGACATATACAGTGTAAACCAATCAAGTTTAAAAGATGCGGTTCCACATTTTAACGGAGGTTGTACTTCTGAAGTTATTTCTCCGAATGGATTGTTATTAACCAACCACCACTGTGGATACGGTGAAATTCAATCTCATTCTACTGTTGAAAATGATTATTTACAAGATGGTTTCTGGGCAAAATCGTATGCTGAAGAATTACCAAACGAAGATTTAGATGTTACGTTTATTGTTAGTATAAATGACGTTACTAAGGAAGTATTAAACGGAGTAGATGCTTTAAAAACAGAAGCTGATAAAAAGAAATTAATAGAAAAAAACATTGCAGACTTACAAAAAAGTTTTGCTCGTGAAGATTGGCAAAATGTAATGGTTCGTACATTCTATGAAGGAAACCAATACATGCTTTTTGTAACAGAAACTTTTGAAGATGTTCGTTTAGTAGGAGCTCCGCCTTCATCAATCGGAAAGTTTGGTTCTGATACAGATAACTGGGTTTGGCCTCGTCATACAGGAGATTTTGCTTTATTTAGAATTTATGCTGATAAAAACAATCGTCCTGCAAAATATTCAAAAGATAATGTACCTTATAAATCAAAACATTTCTTACCAGTTTCATTAGATGGAGTTGAACAAGATGATTTTACAATGGTTTTTGGTTATCCTGGAAGAACTCAAGAATATTTACCTTCTTACGCAGTTGAACAAATTGTTGAATACTTAAATCCTGCTAAAATCGGAGTTCGCGATGCTGCATTAAAAGTAACTGATGGCTATATGCGTCAAGATCAAGCAATCAAAATTCAATATGCTTCAAAATTTGCAAGTACAGCAAACTATTGGAAAAAATGGATTGGTGAAAGTCAAGGTTTAAAAAAATCAAACGCAGTTGCAGCTAAAAAAGCTTATGAAGCAGATTTTACAAATAAGGTTAATGCAGCAGGAAAACAAACTGAATACGGAAACTTATTACCTCAATTCGAAAAGTTATATAAAGAAATTACTCCTTATGCTCTAGCTAATGATTATTTCCAAGAAGTTGTTTTAAGAAATAATGAATTACTTTCTGTAGGATTTAGATTATATCAATTAGAAAATGCTTACACACAGAGAGGTGAACAAGCTTTTAATGACAGAAAAGAAAATTTACTTAAAAGTTTAGAAGCTTTATATAAAGATTATAATGTAAACGTAGATAAAGATGTTTTTGAACAAATTATCGAAATTTATGGAAAAGATGCTCCAGCAGAATTAACACCATCAATTATACAAAATGTAGATTATGCAAAGTTAACTAACGAAGTATATTCGAAATCGGCATTAACTTCATATGATAAATTAAAAGCTTTATTAAGCGGAAATGCATCTGATGTAATTAAAAAATTAAATAGTGACTTTGGTTTTAAATTGGTTAAAGATTTAGCAAATAATTATTTCGATAAAATTGCTCCGAAATATCAAGAGTTAAATACAGAAATTGCCGCTTTACAAAGAACTTACATGAAAGCGCAATTAGAAATGAATCCGGATGCACGAATTTTTCCAGATGCAAACAGTACGTTACGTGTTACTTATGGAAAAGTTAATGGATACCAACCAAAAGATGCAGTCACTTATGATCATGTAACTTATTTAGATGGTGTAATGGAAAAATATATTCCAGGTGATTATGAATTTGATGTTCCTGAAAAATTAATTGAATTATATAACAATAAAGATTTTGGACCATATGCAGACAAAAACGGTAAATTACCAGTTAATTTCATTGGTACAAACCATACAACTGGAGGAAACTCAGGTTCTCCAGCTATCGATGCAGAAGGTAACCTAATTGGTTTAAATTTCGACCGAGTTTGGGAAGGAACCATGAGCGATATTTATTATGATCCTGCTATTTGTAGAAACATAATGGTAGATGCACGTTACATTTTGTTCGTAATTGACAAGTATGCAGGAGCAAATCATTTAATTAACGAGATGGTTTTGGTACATCCTAAGAAAAATCAAGAAGATATAAGCTTAAAAAATAAATTCTAAAGGTATAGAATAAACTAATAGCAATGAAATTTTAATAATAAATTTAAGTA
>NZ_CANRNX010000096.1 GCF_947632075.1 uncultured Flavobacterium sp. | reverse complement strand
TTGGTGATGATATCGTTGCTTTCATTCCTACTCGTCATTTAGAAAAAGAAGACGGAAAGAAATTGAAAAAAGGTGATACTGCTGACTTCAAAGTAATTGAGTTCAATAAAGAATTCAAAAGAGTTGTAGCTTCTCATACTGCTATTTTCCGTGAGGAAGAAGAGAAAAATGTGAAGTCTCAAGAAGAAAAATCTAGCAACAATTCTGCTAACACTACTGCTGAGAAATCTACTTTAGGAGATATCGATGCTTTAGCTGAATTAAAAGCTAAAATGGAAAAAGGAAATAACTAATTCCTATTTTTTAAAATAAAAATCCGACTTGTAAAAGTCGGATTTTTTATTATCCGTAAATAACTTGATATTGTTTTGCTATGGTACCTACAATATGTCCGTAAAGTGTAAGTAATATTTCTAAAGAAGTTACGCTTTTTTCATCTATTTGTAAAATGTAATTTCCGCTGTTTTTCCACTTACTTTCACTTTTTATTTTTAACAGTGTTTTTTTGTTTGAGTCTCGTAATTGGCTTCCCCATTCTTGACCGAAAACGCCTCTAATCTGTTTATCTAATTCTTCAATTTTAATGGTTCCCCAAGACTTATTGGTTCTTAAATGATAAATGGTTTGATTATTTTCAATAACCTCTGAATTCCATTTATCTTGTATGATTTTATAAGTTTTATTTTGAATTTTAATTTGATGTTGTTTCGTTTTGAAATCAAGAATTAATTTACCAATTATTTCATCTTTAGAATCAAAAACTGTAACAACATTATTTTCAGTTTTAGCTATTAATTGCATTTGTTATAATATTTAAAAAAGCTTCAAAAATTGAAGCTTTTATTTTTATTCATCATCTTTAGAAATAGCATTCCAGCCTCTTGCTTTTAAAGGGATTTTTGTATTTTCTCTTGTAATTAAATGCACATCTTCGTTTTCTGGAACAATATGTCCGATGATTGTTAAGTGCGGATTTGCTTTAATTTTCTCGTAATCTTCCATTTTAATTGTGAAAAGTAATTCATAATCTTCACCACCATTTATAGCAATAGTTGTGCTGTCTAAATTGAATTCTTCGCAAGTGTTTATTAATTGAGGGTCTAACGGAAGTTTTTCCTCATAAACATTACATCCAACTTTAGAACTTTTCGTTAAATGAAAAATTTCAGAAGATAAACCGTCAGAAATATCAATCATTGCAGTTGGTTTTACGTCAAGTTTTTCAAATAATTCCTTAATATCTTTTCTGGCTTCAGGTTTTAACTGACGCTCTATAATGTAAGAATAGTCTTCTAAATTTGGTTGATTGTTCGGATTTACTAAAAATACTTGTTTTTCTCTTTCTAAAACTTGCAAGCCCATGTAGGCAGCACCAAGATCTCCGGTTACAACTAATAAATCTGTGTCTTTAGCGCCATTTCTATAAACTAAATCTGCTTCATTTGCTTCTCCGATTGCGGTAATGCTAATAATCAATCCAGAAGTTGATGAGGTAGTATCACCTCCAATGACATCAATATTATAGTAATTTGAAGCTAAACGAATTCCTTCGTACAATTCTTCAAGTGCTTCTAATGGAAAGCGGTTTGAAACAGCGATTGAAACTGTGATTTGAGTTGGTGTAGCGTTCATGGCACAGATGTCAGACACATTTACAACAACCGCTTTGTAACCTAAATGTTTCAAAGGTGCATAACCTAAATCAAAGTGAACACCTTCTACTAATAAATCTGTAGAAACTACTACTTTTTTATTTTCAAAATCTAAAACAGCGGCATCGTCACCAATGCTTTTGATGGTTGATTTATGTTTAATATCGAAGTGTTTGGTTAAATGGTCTATTAGGGCAAATTCTCCTATTTGATCAATTGGAGTTCTTTGTTGATCTTTATTTTCTAACATGAAATGATTTTTTTACAAAGTTATAAACTTTATGAAAAGAAAGCGATAGGAATTAACCTATCGCTTTGTAATTATTGTTTTAAAGTATCTGAAACTATGATTTCTGTTTCTTCAAAGTCTTCTTGATCCTCGGCTCTTTGCTGATTCATTGCTTGTACAAAACGACTGAAATATGTCATATATGTATTCAGCTTAGCTTTATGTTGATTTGCTAAAGGTGTATCTTCATTTTGAGCGTAAGAAATTAATCTGTCGTAGGCATCAATAGATTCTAATATCTCGTAACCATAATCATTTTGCTCTACTGGCTTCATTGATTTATAGTATAATAATTGCTCGTCATATTTCTTAGCCAATTGATTAACTAAATCAGATCCTTTTTGTTTTTCACCTAAAGCGTAATATAATTCAACAAAAGGTTCAACTGTTGTATAGTTTCCAAAATATTCTACAGGGAAGTTCGTCATTGCTATTTCAACAATTTTTTTCGCCTTTTGCATTTTACCTTCTTCAATTAAAGCTTCGGCTAAACGAGTTAAATTGATTCTGTATAAAAATGCATTTTTTCTGGTTTCTGGATCGTGGTAAATTTTAGAACTTCCGTTATTACCCCATTCCCAACCTAAAACGGTATTGTACATTTTATCAGTATCAATATCTCCGATGTATAACGGGTGGTTTGATGGGCCGTTTGTTGCTTTGTAAGGTACCAATTGATAAGCCAATCCGCTTAATTGTAAATGATCTTTCATCCATAAGAAATCTTCGTCGCTTAACGAACCACTTGTGAAATAAATTGGACGTTCCCAATTGTTGTTCGCAATAATATCTAGCATAATTAAACGTTGTCTGTATAGTGCTTGGTTGTCAATATCTAAGTCAATATACGGAAGGATTTGATCGTAATATTTTTCTGAAACTATATTGTTTTTAATAACTGTTTCTTTGTTGATAGGAACTCTTAATTTATTTGTAGGAATACGAACAATAGATTCTCCATTAGATAATTCATAACGAGTTTCTGGTTTGTCTGAAGCTACGTAATCCATAACGCTATTGATGTCAACACGGTCTTCAATAATTGGTGAAACAACAGCGTAATACAATTTATTACCTGCGTATTGCTTGTGATCAAAGCGAATTTTTAATGGTTTTGAATCGTAAGCTGCAACTTGCATCTGATCAATGTACCAGTCTGCTTGTAATAAAGCGGTACAAACTACACGTACATCTGTTCTGTAACCTTCAACTTCTTGTAAATACCAAAGTGGGAAAGTGTCGTTATCTCCAATTGTAAATATAATTCCATTTGGTCCAACTGAATCCAAATAAGCTTTAGCGATAGCAAGAGCTGTGTATTTTTCAGAACGGTCGTGATCATCCCAATTTTCTTTTGCCATTAAAACAGGAGCTCCTAAGAAACAAGCTGTTAATACTAAAGGAAGTGAAGCTTTTGCAGTAAGGTATTTCCTTAACCCGTCATAAATTGCAAATACACCAAAAGCAATCCACATAGCAAATACCATAAATGATGCTACAACTGCGTAATCACGCTCGCGTGGTTCAAACGGACGTTCGTTTAAGAATATTTTTAAAGCAAAACTTGTGAATAAAAATAATGCTAAAAGTACATAAAACGTTTTAGGATCTTTTCTGAAATGAAAGATAAATCCGATTAAACCAATGATGAAAGGAATCATGTAGTAATGATTTCTTCCTTTGTTATTTAATATATCTGAAGTTAAATTTTCTTGAGAACCAATTCTAATTTCGTCTAAAAATGGAATTCCAGTTACCCAATTTCCGTTATCTCTGTCATAATTACCTTGAGTATCATTTTGTCTACCAGAGAAGTTCCACATTAAATATCTCCAATACATATAACCGAATTGGTATTCGAACATGAATTTCATGTTATCTACAAATGTTGGATTCTTAATATCGAAATATTTACTGTAATCTGGGTGACTCAAAAACATTTCGTATTGACTAATTGAGAATTCACCCGTAGCTAAACCTCTACGTATTTGCATTTCCATGTCTTTAATCTCAGGTTCATTTGCAAATTCAGGTTTGATTTCAAAATCAAGAGGTTTTGTAAATCGCATGTAGTTTGACGGGTGAGATCCGTCTGTGCTCCACATTCTTGGTAAAAAACCTTTTAAGGTTGAAGAATAGTTTGGCTCAGTTCCAATTTTGCTATCTGTAATAATATATTTACCAGTTTCGTAATCTCTTTCGTAGTTTGGTTTTCCATCTACGTAAGGTGTTTTTGCATCTAATTCACTTCTGAATTTTGTTGTAAAATAGGTGTCATAAAATAATGAACGAGAACCATATTGTTCACGATTGTAATAAGCTAAAACTTCAGCTGCATCTGATGGTTTGTTTTCGTTAATTGGAATTTGCGTGTTTGCACGAATTGGTAACATAATCCAACTCGAAAATCCAATGAAAATAAATAAGATACATAAAATAATGTTGTTAGCTTTTATTTTGTTTTTTTGTTGTGTGTATCTTAAACCAAAAACAAAAGCTACAACTAAAATCAAAAAGGCTAATATAGTTCCAGAATTAAATGGTAATCCGATTGAGTTTACAGCAAATATTTCTGTTTTACCAAAAAAAGCTAATGTATAAGGTAATAAGAAAAGAAATGTAATTAATAAAATAGATACGATAGCAATGTTAGCTATTATAAAATTTTTAATGGTTACAGTTTGATATCTTTTAAAATAATATAAATATCCAATTGAAGGTATAGCAAGAAGTGCCATAAAGTGTACTCCGAAAGATAGTCCGATTACTAAACCGATCAAAACGAACCATTTATTTCCTCTTGGGTTATCAATATCATCTACCCAACGTAAACCTAACCAAAGCAATAATGAAATTAAAAAAGTTGCGGTAGCATAAACCTCGGCTTCAACGGCACTAAACCAAAAAGTATCAGAAAAGGTAAAAGCTAAAGATCCAATAAAAGCACTTCCTAAAATTGAAATATAAGCTTGTTTGTTTAAATCTGTGTAAGAAGAAACTACTTTTTCTAAGAGATTTGTAGTACACCAAAACATAAATAAAATAGTAAATGCACTTGAAACAGCGGCTACCATATTTACCATTAAAGCAATATTCTCATTACCGTTGGCAAACATTGAGAAAACCGCTCCGAGCATTTGATAAAGTGGAGCTCCGGGTGGGTGACCTACTTGCAGTTTTGTTGATGTTGCGATGTATTCTCCTGCATCCCAAAAACTTAATGTTGGTTCTACAGTTAAAGTATAAGTTATTAAAGAAATTAAAAAGGCAAACCATCCTAAAATGATGTTCCATTTTTTAAAATTGATTGTCAACATAATACAATGTTTGATATATTTATTGATAATGAAATACAAAGAAAACGTTTTTTTTTATGTGAACGTTAAAATTAGGTTTTTTTTAATTTTTTTTTCAAAAGGCTTGTGTTGTATGAAAATTGTGCTAACTTTGCACCCGCAATATAGAAACAAACGTTCTGTTTTGTTAAGGTTAATGGCCTATGGTGTAATGGTAACACATCTGATTTTGGTTCAGTCGTTCTAGGTTCGAGTCCTAGTAGGCCAACAAATTTAACCGATAATGACCTATGGTGTAATGGTAACACATCTGATTTTGGTTCAGTCGTTCTAGGTTCGAGTCCTAGTAGGTCAACGAGATTGAAAATATAAAGCTAAGGTAATGGCCTATGGTGTAATGGTAACACATCTGATTTTGGTTCAGTCGTTCTAGGTTCGAGTCCTAGTAGGCCAACAA
>NZ_CANRNX010000095.1 GCF_947632075.1 uncultured Flavobacterium sp. | reverse complement strand
TTAATTTTGAAAAAGAGTTTTATGTTATTCCAAGACCAGATTCTATTCCAAAAAATAAAGTTATTTATTACGATTGATTAATTAGTAGTAACACATCAAAAGTCGTGTTATCACTGAAAACACTTATTACTACAACATTAAATAACATTTATAAAACAAACTAACCAACTCAAGCTGACCGTAAAAAGTCGGCTTGTTTTATTATAAAAAAGGAGTGCTGTTGCTCCAGCTGGCGCTTGTGCTATGAGAAATAAAAATAAAGCCCTGCAATTTTCGGGGCTTTTATTGTGTTTACAGGTTTGTAAAAAGCGGTATAAAACAAAGTGTAAATTATAGCGAGAGGATACGGTGCGGAAATCGCACCGTATTTATAAACTGTTGTAAAACAGTGATTTAATTTACCTTATTTTTTAAAATGTAAACATTTTGGTATACCTTTTTATGCAACTAATTGTTTATCAATATTGTTTAGGTAAACATTTTTGTATACTAAGCTATTTTAAAGCATAAAAAAACTCCCTTTGTGGGAGTTTGTATTTTAATATAAAAACAGCTTTTATAAAGCAGCAATATTTTTATTAAAGAAGTCTTTAAATTTCTTTTTGGTAAGCATTGTTTCAATCATACCAAAAATAATAGATTTATCTTTTTCATCAAGTTCAGCAATCAATCGAACTTGTTCGTTTGCAGTTTTATCTTCCAAAGTTATTTCTATAGGTACATCAAAATCCATATTAACAATCTGGTCAATAGTAATTCCATAAAACTTGGCAAGTTTATCTAACAGTTCAACAGAAGCTTCCCTTTGTCCGTTTTCAATTTTACTATAGTGAGAAATACCTAGTCCTACTTCCGTAGCTATTTCTTTTTGAAGAATCCCTTTTTCTTCTCTTAAACGCTTAATATTGTTAGATAAAGCCATAATTGAAATTTAATAACTGCAATACAAATATAGACATATAGTATATTTTTCGCAACAATTATACAAATAGTCATTTTTATAATTGCCTATTTGTACATTTATAGTTAGTTTTGTGATGTACAAAATGGCAAAAAATAATTTTAGTTATGGAAATAAGCGAAATCAAACAACGGTTACCCTTGGCAGAAGTACTGCATCATTACGGCTTACAGCCTAAAAATAAGATGTTGTTGTGTCCGTTCCACGAAGATCAAACCGCAAGCTTGCAGGTACATTTAGAAAAGAACTTTTATAAATGCCATGCTTGTGGAGCAACAGGCGATGTAATACAGTTTGTACAGGATTATGAAAAGTTAAGTAAACACGAAGCCATCAACAAATGTAAAGGCTTAATAAACGAGATTCCACTACTCAAAAATAACCCAATGCCCCAAATAACACCAACACCAGCAAACCAAGTCGAACGCACTGCCTTTCTAACCAAAATGTTTTCAAGCTTTAGAAAAGGCTTGTTGAGCAGTAACCCAGCAAAAGACTATTGCCATAGCAGAGTATTGGATTATGAACTATTGGAAGTTGGTTTTAACAGCGGGCAGTTCCACCACGGACAACGTAAAGACGACCAACTGATAAGCGATTGTTTGCATTATGGATTATTGATAGACAAAGGACTGAAAAGCCGAACAGGCGATATAGCCTATACCATTTTTGGGAATAAAAGCATTGTTTTTCCACTAAAGAACAAAGCAAATGAAATTGTAAGTCTTTATTTTAGGTCGATTACCGATACCAAAACCGCCAAGCATTACTACTTAAAAGACCGCCAAGGATTGTATCCACACTATCCAAATCCCAATACCAAAAAACTGATGCTTACCGAAAGCGTTATCGATGCCGCTACCTTATTGCAGATAGACCATGTACAAAAGAACTACAGCGTATTGGCGTGTTACGGAGTAAACGGACTTAATGAAGAAATCCAACAAGCGATAAAAGAATTAGACCAATTAGAAGAAATTATCTTTTGTTTTGATAACGACGATGCAGGAAACACATCGGCACAGAATTACGCTGAAATGCTTTTTGCGATGTATCCTTATATCAAAATAACGAATTTAAACATACGTACTGATATAAACGAAGACGTACAACTTGCAAATAATGTTTCTATTTACGTGTCTCTGTTTATTGAAAATCGTTACGATTTAATAAAAATCAAACCACAACCTAAAACAAAAGAAAAAAGTTCGATAACTGACTATCCTAAAGACACCACTTTACCCTTTTTACAACAACCCGAAGTCATCCCAAGACTAAAAGATTTAATAGGCAAATCGGGTATTGTAGGAGAAGAAAACAGCCGAATGTTATTGTTTTTAATCACGTTGAGTTACTTAAACAAAAATCCGTTGCATGCCTTGGTACAGGGTAGTTCTGGAAGTGGAAAAACACACATCATTAGCCGTATAGCCGATTTAATGCCACAGGAAGATGTTTTACGATTTACAAGAATAACCGAAAGTAGTTTGTACAATTGGGGCGAGTTTGATTTATTCCAAAAAGTAATTGTGATAGAAGATTTAGACGGATTAAAAGAAGATGCTTTGTACGCTTTAAGAGAATTTATATCGAACCAGGTACTAAGAAGTTCGGTCACCATCAAGGATAAAAAAGGCAATAACAAATCAAGTCATAAAATTGTAAAAGGTCAGTTCAGTTCACTATCTGCCACCACCAAAGGCGAAACGTATGAGGATAATATGAGCCGTAGTTTTTTAATAGCCGTTGACGAAAGTAAGGAACAAACCCAAAGAATTATTGAGTATCAAAACCGTAGAAATGCAGGCGAAATCGATTCCAATCAAAGTTCAAAAATCATTGGTGTGATACAAAAAATCGTGCGAGAACTAAAGGTTTACGAAATAATAAATCCATATGCTACTAAGTTGCAACTACCCGAAAATGTACATAAAATACGTCGATTAAACGAAATGTACCAAGCGGTTATAAAACAAGTAACTTTTTTAAATCAGTATCAGAGAAAGCTCACAAAAGATAATCGACTGATAACTGAAATAGAAGATGTAGAACAAGCAACTGAAATTCTTTTTGAAAGTATTATTTTAAAAGTAGATGAATTAGACGGAAGCTTACGACAGTTTTTTGAACGATTAAAGAAATACGTAAAAAATGAAAACCAAGATTTTTTACAAAGAGAAATCCGTCAAGAATTTGGATTATCGAAAACACAGGTACAGCGTTACATCAACAGTCTTTTAGAGTTAGAATACCTAAAACAAACAGGCGGTTACGCTAATAAAGGTATCAAATACAAAATCAGTTATTGGGATAATCATCAGAAATTACGAACCGAAATCAAAGATTATTTAATGAATCAGATACAGGATTTAAAACAGTAAGTATGATGAAAAAGCCAATAAATGAACCGCTGTTGGGTCACCAATGGTTCGCCAATGGGTCACTAGAACCGTGATTAATGAAACTTAAATTATTGAAAATCAAAAAGAAATAATCTAGCGACCCAAAAAATGAAAAGTAAGAGTAAGCAAACCCATCATACAAGCAAAAAAGATGATAGCAACTACCTTAAAACAGTTTTATGATTACTTGTTAATCAAGGGGTACAAAGCGGAAACCTCTAGGAATAGATACTTAAACCTTCATTATTTTATAAGTTTTACTAAAAAAGATTTTTTACAAATAACGGAAACCGATGTAAAAATCTATTATGATTATTTAAAACAACGTCCTAATAAAGTAAAAGGCAAAGGAACACTCAAACATACCAGCGTACTACATCATATCCGTTCTATTGAATTGTTTTATTTTTTTTTATTTGAATTAAAGAAGACAGAAACCCTTTTACAAATTGAATTACCCAAAAGCAAACAGGACGATGATTTTGTACGTGAAATCCTCACACAGTCAGAAATCCAACAACTTTACAACAAATCCAACGCCAAAGAAAAAGTGATACTTCATTTAGCCTATGGTTGCGGACTTCGGGTGTCTGAACTGGTATCTGTAAACAAAGAAGATATCTATCTGAAGGAAAATTTACTGATTGTACCCAAAGGCAAATACAGCAAACGCAGGATCATTCCTTTTACCGAAAAAATGAAAGAAGATTTACTTTTTTTTCTTTCAATTGAAATTACACAAGAACCTGCTTTAATGGTAAACACCAAAGGCACACGCATACAGCAGTGGACATACAACAGTTTACTAAAACGCATGTTAAAAACCATTGGAATAGATGACCAACGGATAAAGAGAATCGGTATCCACAGCCTGCGCCACTCGGTAGCTACGCATCTACTTGAAAACGGCATGGAGCTGGAACAGGTACGTGAGTTTTTAGGACATGAACAATTGGAAACTACACAGATTTATACACACATCAGCCAAACACAACTCAATGAAATTAGAACAATACCTTGAAGAAAACTACAAAACGAAAGGCTTAAAAAGCATCATCAAACGCTACACCGATTATCAAACTGGAAAAGCCGAAACAGCCCAACTACCCGAAGTTTTGCAGTATATCGAATACCTGCGCAAACAAGACATTCATCCCAAAACCCTACGCAACCATCTTTTTGCGGTAAAGATTTATTACAGTTACCTGCAACACATCGGCACACGTAGCGACCATCCGTGTATTAAACTTACACTAAAAGACAAAGTAAACCGAGCCATTGCTACCGAAAAACTGTACGCTAAGGGCGAATTAGACGAACTTTTAGCAAACTACCAAGCCAAAGACAAACGTTTGCAAAACCGCAATAAAACTATGATTAGTTTAATGGTAAATCAAGCGTTACAAGTACAGGAAATAAGCAATCTGAATTTAAATGATATTGATTTGGAAAACGCACAGATACATATTGCTAAGACCAGCAAAACCAATGGACGAATCTTACCTTTGAAAGCGAACCAAATTGTTTTAATACAACGTTATTTAGAAGAACGAAAACAATTTACCCCCATAACAACCCATTTTATCATCAACAAATACGGAAATGATTTAAAACCGCACGGCATCTGTCGGTTAATCAACGAGGGCAGAACCAAAGAAAACAGGATACATCCTTTAAAAATCCGTCAAAGTGTGATTGCTTTACTCTTAAAATCGGGCAACAATCTGCGTTTGGTACAGATCTTCTCGGGACATAAAAGCAGTAGCAGTACCGAAGCATACAAACAAACAGATTTAGAGCAATTACAGGCATCTGTAAACAAATACCATCCCATAAAATAAAGGTTACAGGTTTGAATTCTGCCATGATTACAATTAAAATAAGGTTCTATTCCCCTACGGACTACAACGTTACTTTACTAACGCCCTTCGGTTGTTTACTCATTTTTTTGTCGGATTAAAAATCCGCTAAAAAAATCGAGTGATTATCAAAAAACAAAATATTATTTATAAAAAACTTTTACATAACAGGATATTATAGTTCCTAAAGTCAGCTATAACACCATTTTATGTAAAATAAGTTCTCGGGTAAACCCTGCGCATCCTTATACCGTTTTTCATTGTAAATAATATTTTATGGACTACTTTTTTTCTTTCAATTGAAAAGAAAACCGTTAAGAAATGAAAGAAAAAAAGTATATTTGATAAAAGTAAAAGTAGCGTTCTTTGTAAGATTGCGTGACGTGCGAGGTTGAAATTGAGTAGATATGGATAAGTGTGGATCCGCTGGCGGAGCAGACAATGGAGCCGTATTTGTATGTTGGGAATAATCCAATTATGTTTACGGATCCTACGGGGATGAGTAAAGAAGGTGGTGGGAGACGAGGTAAAGGACTTTTAGATAGTGCTGTTTGGTTAGGTGCTAATATAGCAACATCTGTATATAATGCATATTCAACATATAAAGAAAAAGGTTTAGGAGGATTTGCTTTTTACGGTTCTGAACGTTTAGGTAGTGG
>NZ_CANRNX010000094.1 GCF_947632075.1 uncultured Flavobacterium sp. | reverse complement strand
CTTGATAAAACAAGATTTGTTGTACTTCCACTACAAAATACTTCGCTCGCTGGAGTGGCAACTACTACTGGTTTCGGTTTTACTTGAACCGTCATGGTAGTCGAATCGGCACATTGATTCGCATTTGGAGTAAAAGTATAAGTTGTTGTACTCGCTGTATTAATTGCTGGCGACCATGAACCAACTATTCCTTGTGTAGATGTAGTTGGTAAAATAAAATTCTCCCCAATACAAATTGCTGGAATCTGAGTAAAAGTTGGAATTAATTTTTGCTCAATTGTTACATTCGTTGCTCGACTTATATTTCCACAAGTTGTAGTATAGCTTACAGTATAACTACCTGGTGTACTTTCACTTGGAGTAATTACACCTGTACTACTATTTAAGCTTAATCCATTTGGAGTAGACGAAAAAGTTCCTGAAACAGAATCTGTTGTCAAAGATGGAGAAATTGGAACATTATCCGTACATAATATATTTGGGGTATAACTAAATGCCGTGATTGTTGGAGATGCAACAATTACAGAATGGGTACGTGTATATCTACAACCAAATTCATCTGTTGCTGTTAAAGTATACGTATAAGTTCCTGGTGTGTTAAATGGACCAACAGTTAAGTTATTTGAAATTTGATTTCCTTCACAAGTTAATCCATCGGGACAACCTGGACCTGGATTAGTAACATCTATATTAGTATTTGAATAATTAGGTAGATTTGGCCCATTCCATACTAAATCTGTAATTTTTGGAGTATACTGCTCTACATTAGCATAACAAGATTGAGGAAAATTTAAACTCCATGAGAATAAAAAGCCATCATCTTGCCATAGTTGATCTGTAATACGGATTTTCCATAGACCAGCAATTGGTGCTCCTACTAAACTATTAAAATTTTCATGAGAATTAAATGTTTGAGAAATATAGTACGAAGCGTTTTCACAATTTCCAGAATAACCACTACAATTTGACGTTATATTAGATAACACTCCATTATGTATCGGGGTTCCTCCACTATGAACAAAAGTATAAGTAAGCGGACAACCTGGTATACCATCCGAATCAATTGTTGAACAAGTTCCGAAATGGTTACTACCTCCTTGCTGATTAAAAAGTCGAATAGCGGTACCATTAGGAGCTACTAACTCAATTTGTAAATCCCCCGTGTAGGAGTGTTCTAAATCTAAAGATACCTGAGGAAAACATTCCGAAGTAATTGCCATACCTTGCGGAAACATGCTAGAAAAATCTAAAGTAGATTCATATACAGTACCTTTTCCATCTGGTAAATTTGTAATACCAGCAATAATACGAGGAGGTGAAGAAACAATAGTTTGAGATTTTGCTACACCTACTAAAGATACAACTTGTCCACATGCTATAGTTTGTGATGATATCGTTGAGCCTTCAAAAGATGGTGCATTTGTATGAAATAACTTATTAATCGCTGGCATTGTGCTAGAACATCCACTTGAATTTACTACTCGTAATGAAACATTATAAATTCCAGGATTAGCAAAAGTATGAGTCGTTACAGCAGTAGTGCTAGTTTGGGTATTACCATCACCAAAATCCCAAATATACTGACTGATACTTCCTGTAGATGTTGTTGAGGAAGATGCATTAAATGTGATTGAACCGTTGGTATTATTATCAGCTGTGTTATTACATATTAAATCATTAGATGTTGTAAATCGAGCAACTGGTGGCGTACAATTTGTCACTACACAACTTACATTGGCGATCCAACCTGCCATATTAACCGAGTCATTGGATACAAATCGAATCGTTATACATCCATTATTTTCAGTTGATTGCAATACAAGATTATTTATAGCTCCACAAATTATTTCTGAAGCTCCTGTTGCAGTATTTCCTTGATAAACTTCAATGTAATCATAACATGCGTTCATATCGGCTGCTTCTAGTAAAAATTGCTGAAATTCAAGTCTAATTTTATTTCCAGTGGTGCTAGGACAAAAAGTTATAATTGAATTTTGATCATTTGAATAATTGTTTGTTTGTCCTCCAGAATCGGTAAATACACCTGAACATGTCGTATAAGTTGTATGTCCCGATGTTGGCATTGTATAGTTTTGCCCTTGCACAACTAAGCCAACAAATAATAGTAAATGTAAAAATATTTTTTTCATATTTATTGAATCAGTCGATTAGCTAATTTATCATCATATATATAGATGTACCACAATTCCATATCATTATACAACGCTCTGTATTTTGATGGGATTTTTTTAAAAAAAGAAGAAGCTTCTTTTAAATACGCATACATCGCTGCGTTTGATTTATACTTCTCTAGATTGTCTAAATCAAATCTTTTATCATAAGAATTTTTAATATTATCATAATCCGGAGGAATTTCTCCTTTATCTACTTTATAAGATAAATTAACAATTTTGGTGATTTTGCTTTTCAACTTTACATCCGGAGGTAGTCGGAATGGATTTGAACTCTTTAAACTTTGACCATAAGAGTGGACTAAACATAAAGACATAAAAAAAATAAGTAACTTTAATCTCATAGAACGGGGTTTTTAACTTTAAATTAACAGTTTGTTAATTTAAAAAAAATAATAACATTTTATCATTATTTTTATTAAAAATAAAAACAAATACTATCAACAAGTCAAAAACAAACATAAAAAACAAACATAAAAAACGATAATTTAAAAAATAATATAAAACAACCTCAATACTAATGAATTTAATCTCATAAAACCGGATGAAAAACGTTAACAAACAATAGTTTAAGCAATAAAAAAAAAGGACATAAATATTTATGTCCTTTTTTTTTATTGCTTAAACTATTAATCAGCGAATTCTAAGAAAAAATACGTTGATAATATTGTTTATATTTCTCTAAAATAATTTTACGTTTAAATTTTAACGTTGGGGTTAATTCCCCAGTCTCAATTGTGAATTCATTAGGAATAATCGCAAATTTTTTAATTTGTTCCCAGTTTCCAAAAAACTGATTGTATTTTGAAATCTCTTCTTTTATCTTATCTAAAATTTTATGATCATTTAAAAACTCTTCTCTTGTTTTAGCAACCAACTCTGACGCGTTATTTTTTGCCCAATCCAATAAATTTTGATAATTAGGAATAATAAAAGCGCCCGGAAATTTTTCTCCTTCACCAACAACCATAATCTGTTCAATAAATTCTGATTCGATAAATTTACTTTCCAAATGTTGTGGAGCGATGTATTTTCCTCCCGAAGTTTTAAATAATTCCTTCTTTCTATCGGTTATTTTTAAATATTTTCCGTCAACAAAAGTTCCAATATCTCCAGTGTACAACCAACCATCTTTTAAAACCTCAGCGGTTGCTTCCGGATTTTTGTAATATCCTTGCATTACATTATCTCCCTTCACTAAAATTTCTCCATCCTCAGCAATTTTAACATCAATATTAATTAACGGCACACCAACAGTTCCAAGTTTCATCCCGCGTTTAAAACAATTTACGGCAATACAAGGTGATGCTTCAGTTAAACCATAACCTTCATATATGTTAATTCCGGCTGCAGTAAAAATTTTAATCAATTTTTCCTGTATTGCTGCTGATCCAGAAGAAATTCCTTTAATATCATTTCCTAATGCTTCTTTCCATTTCGAGAAAATCAGTTTTCTAGCAATCCCAAGCTGAAAATTATACCAAGCACTTCGATTATCAAAATCGTATTGTTCACCTAAATTTATTGCCCAGAAAAACAGCTTGCGTTTTAAACCTGTAAGCTCGTCTCCTTTTTTCATGATTTTATCATAAACTTTTTCTAAAACGCGAGGTACAGCGGAAAAAATATGCGGTTTCACCTCTTTCATATCCTCTCCAATAGTTTCCATAGATTGCGCAAACCAAATAGAAAGTCCTTTATAAATGTACACATAATGAAACAAACGTTCGTATGCATGGCAAACTGGTAAAAAAGTTAAAGCACGATCATAAGCCACAACAGGAAAAGAGTATTCACTGCTATACATATCGGCCATAATATTTTTATGAGTTAACATTACACCTTTAGGATTTCCGGTAGTTCCCGATGTATAAGCTAGGCTCACCAAAGTATCTCCTGCTATATTCGTTTTAATTTCATCAACTTGTGATTGATTGATTGAAGTTCCAAGTTTTAAAACCTCATCCCAATTAGGAATATTAACGTAAGAATTTATCGTATAAATATTATGTAGAAGCGGTAAATTAGGTTGAATTGATTTTATTTTTTCGAATAACGAGTCCGTACTTACAAAACATGTTTTTATCTCGGCGTCTTCGAAAATAAACATGTAATCTGCGATCGAAATATTAGGATAAATTGCCACAACTACACCTCCTACTTGCTGAATTGCAAAATCCAACATATTCCATTCTACTCTATTTTCAGAGATTAAAGCAACTTTATCTCCTTTTTTTACTCCTAAAGCCAATAAACCTCTCGAAATTTCGTCAACTTTTGATTGAAAATTTTGAGCGGAAATACCTGTCCAAACACCATTTTCTTTATAATTAAAAATATTTTGATTTGGATAAGTTACTGAATGATATAGTGGTAAATCAAATAATCTTTGAGGTTTATTCATAAGTTCTTTGTTCAATTATTTAAATAATTTGCAATCAACAAATTTCGTATGATTTTTTTAATTATTAATGATTTTTATCGTATTTTTTCGATTCTATATTAATCATAACTCTTAAACTAATACAAAACGTATGTTCAATTCAAGTAAATATGTTAAATCGGTTCTGTTAGGAACTTGTTTAACAAGTTTTTTTACCTACGCACAAAAAGTAGAAGCTGATAAAAATGCACCACAATATGTAAAACAAATTGTACAAAAAGCCAATAACGAATCGCAATTAGAAAGCTTAGCTTTTGAATTATTAGATGTAATTGGACCACGTTTAGTAGGTTCTCCAGAAATGATGCAATCACACAATTGGGTGATTGATACGTATAAAAAATGGGGAATTTCGGCCGAAAATCAAGCATACGGAAAATGGAAAGCTTGGCAACGTGGCACACAAACCATTGAAATGACTTACCCCAGAATTAAAAGTTTAGAAGGACAGCAACTTGCTTGGAATCCGAACGTAAAAAAAGCGGTGGAAGCAGAAGTTATTTTAATGCCCTATTTTACATCTGAAGCCGATTTTAAAACGTGGTTACCAAAGGTAAAAGGAAAAATTGTTTTGGGATCGATGTACCAAAAATACGGAAGACCCAACCACCAATTAAAAGAACATTCGCTTGCAGGAGATTATGAACTTATTGTTACTGAAAAGAAAGAGGCAGAAACAAAATGGAATAACAGCTTAAAAGCGACTAAATTAAACAATAAACAATTACATCAGGAAATTGAGAAAGCAGGTGCCGCAGCCATTGTTTTATCATATTGGGCTGGAGAAATGGGATCAAACCGAATTTTTAGCGCTAGAACCGAAAAAATTCCTACTATTGATATTGCACTCGAAGATTATGGATTATTGTATAGGTTGGCAGAAAATGGCAAAAAACCAAAAATTAAAATAACAGCCAACTCAAAACATTTAGGAGAAACTAAGGCTTTTAACACTATGGCTGTAATTCCGGGAACAGAAAAAGCAGATGAATACGTGTTATTATCAGCGCATTTAGATTCGTGGGATGGATCGCAAGGTGCTTGTGACAACGGAACAGGTACAATTTTAATGATGGAAACAGCGCGTATTTTAAAAGAGATTTTACCTAACCCAAAACGTACAATTATTATTGGACATTGGGGTTCTGAGGAGCAAGGATTAAACGGTTCACGTGCTTATGCCGAGGATCATCCTGAAATTATGAAAAAAACTGTCGTTTCGTTTAACCAAGATTCAGGAACTGGACGTATTAATAATATTGGAGGTCAAGGATTTATTCATG
>NZ_CANRNX010000093.1 GCF_947632075.1 uncultured Flavobacterium sp. | reverse complement strand
CCATCGTAAAATTGCCATGGTAAAAATGGTGTCTCTAAAGTTGTAAAAATCCAACTATATTCAGTATATTTTGTACAAATTACATTACCATGTTCCGGTCCTAAATCAATACTTATTATTGCACCTAAAGGATTTTCAGACCTCCAAATAGCAGCTTCATCTTGTCCAGTTATGGTAGAGGGCGTAAAAGTACTTGGCTCTGTGAAATAATCTATTTCTTTTTTAAAATATTTATAAAAATCATTAGGTGTCATCCTAACACTAGTTTCTGGATTTATTGGAAATTCAGAAATTTCTACAGAAAAATAATCCATATTTAAGGTTACTCCAGTGGCATTTTCTAAAGTTTGTAAGTTCCAACTACTATTTTGGGAGTGTAAACGGTTAATTTTATCCTTTATATTAAAATCAATTCTGTGATTTGCTAAATGCATCCAATTTCGGCGTTGTGCACAACTGTTTGTTAATAAATGTGGATCTTTATCTAATTCAAATAATAACTGTTTAGTTAATAATTTTTTTAAAGATAATGGTTCATTATCTATACTTTCTTCATTATTTTCGGTTTGATTATTATTTTGATTAGAACCTCCACCTCCACAAATTGTTTTTTTATATTCTTCACGATTTGTATACGCTAATTCATGTAAATATTCTAGAATGCCTTTTGCAATCTTTTTAGCGTTATCACTGTTGTCGTTATCTATTAAATATTGAAGTAATTCACCTTCTAATTGAGGATGATTTTTTATAATTTCAATTTCACTTTGATTTAAGTTTAAAATAGAAAGTTGAGTAGTAAAAGGTAAAGTAATAATTGCATCAAAATTTAAATTAATTCCTAAATTTTGTCCATTATCTATTAGTGTTGGTTGTGAATTATTATTAGTATTGCCAGAATTAGAATTTTGGCTAGAGCTACAATCCGTTCTAAAATTTATACCACTACCCCCACCATTTTGATTATTTGGTAGATCTGTTATGACATTTGGTTGAGCAGGGGTTTCCTGGTCAAAAATAGTACAGGGAGTTTCTGTTAATACAGTATACCATTCTGTACCAGAAATACAATCTGGATGCCCAGGATAATGCCCTATACCACCATAATTACACTTTGTTGTAGATTTATAACAAGTATTATTTGAACTAGTTTTTAAATTTTTTCCATTTATATTTGTATCACTATTGATTTCTGTAGTATAAATTTGGTTTACTTTATAATTAATAAAATAATCTTTATAAGTAACTAATAATTCTTTTACCTCACCATTTGATTGTTCTTTTATAATAAGATTTGTCAAATCATTTTCATTGGCAAAATTTTTAACTACAAATGTAAAACTTGTATTACCATTTAAGGTAACTTCTCTAACAAACGATGTTTCAACATAAAAGTCACTACCTGTAATTTTTTGAGAAACTTTTTTTTGAGGGGTTTTAAATAAAAAGGTTTTTTCTAAATTTTTTTCATTTATTTTATTTTCAAATTTTGGATAAGATATAATCTTATTTTTAATTTCTGACTCAATACTCGATTCTTTTTTTAATTTAAAAGTATCATCATTCGAGCAAGAAAAATTAAATAGCATTACTAATAATAATACTTTAATTAATTTTGTTTTGTTTTGTTTTGTGAACATAATTTAATTTTGGTTATTCACATCAAAATTAAATATTTAAATTATAATTTTATTACGATTTTTTTAAAAATTAATTATGGTTTATTATGAATATACTTATATTATTATTGTCTTAAGTAAACAAAAATGAGTTTTTTTTATTATAAATATTTGCGTTAGGGATTGTAGCGGTATCCTTTTGTTTGCTGAGGTTCTCGAAGCAAAAACAAAAGATTTAGCGGAAAGCCCGGCCGGCACTGTTGCTTTTATGTAATGCTATTTTGTTTATTGCCGGCAACGCCCAAATTATAATAAAAGGTAATTAAAAACCGCGAAGCTAATGCTCCGCGGTTTTTTTATGCTTGGTAAATTAGGTTCAACCCAAATTGTATTAAATGTGCGTTTTTAGATCCTTTTTCTATTTTTTCTAACAGAATTTTTTTGGCTCTGTTTTCGGTGTTTTCTAAACCTTTAAATTTGGCAACTTCTGCAATTTCTAGCGTTAATAACCAATCTGTTTTATGATTTTCGTTTAGTTCGTCTAAAATTAAATCTAGATCGACCACATCATTTTCTTCTCTAAACTTACGTACGTTTGCGTAAAAGCTTTCGAGTTGTTCACGTTCCATTGTTTTTTCTTGTTTAATGGTTTTGGTTGTTGGAACGTGCGAAATGTTGTCGAAACTTGTGCAATCTGCCGGACCGGAGAATGCAGATACTACTTTTTTACCTACTGCCATGTCGTAAATTCCCCATTCTGGTTGGAATAATATGGTTTGGTTGTGTGTAACGGTACAGTTTTTAAAGCTAATTAAAATAATTTCGCCTTTTAGGTTTCGGCTTCCGGTAATAATTTCGCCAGTTACTTTTATGTCTCCTTCAAACTCTAAGGTTACAGTTTCGCCTTCGTAAATATCGTAAGCTCGTAAATCGCGCGGCGACATATCTTCGATGGCTAAATTAATTCCTTTTAGCTTACCAATTGGACTACCAAAACCGTGTGCGTGATAATTTGTGCCGTGGCCCACCAATTCTTTATCTCGATTAGATAGTGCTGTTGGTCCGGTTACTTGTATATAAACGGGTTTGCCTTGGTACTCGATTACATTTGTAAATACTCCAGATATTTGAATTCCTGTAGAAAGCTCGATGGTACCAATGGCTTTTGAGTTTATTAGTTTTTGTATGCCGCTTAATCCGCCTTTACGAACTGCCATAGTATTTGCAAATTCTTCTAGAATTAAATTAAGATGCGCAAAATCTGGAGTTACAAAAAGTTGTGGTTGGGGTTTTGTAATGTCGAAAGCTTGATATGCGGCATCAATTGTATACGGAATTTTTTTAACTTCGGGTTTCATACACCATTCACTTTCTCCTATTGAGGAAAGTAAACCAGCGCCGTAAATTTTAGGATTTTCGATCGTTCCTATTAATCCATATTCAACCGTCCACCAATGTAGGTTTCTAATTAAAGCCATTTCTGAAGGTTCTGTAACGGTATTTTGTAAGTCATCGACTTTTTGACGAATACGTTTTAGCTCCGATTCGGGTGTTCCATCAGCTTCTTCTAAAATTGAAAGTTCTCGAATGGCTTCGTAAATTTCGTAATCGTGAGCAGAAGAGATGGCTTTACAACCAATTTCTCCAAAACGACGTAAATATTCGGCGTATTCTGGATTTGCGATAATAGGAGCATGACCGGCACCTTCGTGAATAATATCGGGTGCTGGTGTGTACTCTATATTTTCGAGTTGACGAATGTCTGATGCAATAACTAAAACATTATAGGCTTGAAACTCCATGAAAGCGTTTGGTGGAATAAATCCGTCAACAGCAACAGCCGCCCAACCAATTTCTTGTAAAATACGGTTCATACCGTACATACTTGGGATATTTTCGATAGAAATTCCGGTTTTTTTAAGACCTTCTAAATACGAATCGTGAGCTACTTTAGATAGATAGTCGACGTTTTTACGCATTACATAGCGCCAAACGGCTTGATTAATTGGTGTGTAGTCGTCGTAATTTTGAGGTTTTATAAATTGCCGTAAATGTTTTGGAAGTTTATCTAGTAAAGGGTTAGTTTGTAGCTCTGTCATAGTAATATTAGTGAGTAAAATTTGTTTTGTATGCTTGTTTAGTTTGTAGCTTAAAATTAAGAAAAATATTTAAGAGTTGTTGTTTTAATTAGTTTAAACCGTTATTTATTTGTTTTAAAAAGTAAATTTTATTGTAACTGGATAATTTTTGTTATGAAAAAAAATAAAAACCGTAATTGTGTTTTGTTATTTATTTATTTATTTGCGTCTATAACAAATTAAAATTTTTAAATTATAAAAAAATTAATTACTGCAGTTGCTTAGTGGTATCTGCTTACGGGTTTTCTGCTAATTGTGTGTAAGAAAATGTAAATTCAGAAATTGTATCAATTGAGTTTGAAAAAAACATTTCTTATGATGAGTTTTTTGGTATGTGTCATATTCAAATTATAGAAACAAAAACAGGTAAAGTAGTTTATGAAATTGAATTACCAGCAAATGATGCCGAACAATGTGAACATATGGCAGAAAAGACGTTAGAAGCTGTAGAAAACGGTGATTTATAATTATTAAAAAATGCACACTATAATAGTGTGCATTAAAAATTTAACAATGCGTATATTATATATTTTTTTAATACTCTCCATTTATTCAAATGTTTATTCTCAAACTTTAAAATCCCCAAAACTAGTGGCTGAGTATATTTTTTATGATAATTTGAATTATAAACAATATGATTCAAAATTATTTATTGGCGATTCAGAATCCATTTTTGAGACAAAATTTTCTAAATCTAATTCGAATAAACCAACTATAAAGGGAACTATGATTTCTATAGGAGGGAAGTTATTAGATCAATACCAATATAGTAGCACAATTAAAGATTCATTATATTCTTTTGAGTCTTTTAGCGATGATGTATTTAAGGTTGCGGAAGTAAAACCTAAATTTAATTGGAATCTAAACTTTAGTGAAGTAAAAAAAATAAATAATTATACTTGTAATAAAGCAATAATGGAATTTAGAGGTCGTAGCTATACGGCTTGGTATACTCCTGAAATTCCCTTTTTTTATGGTCCTTTTAAATTTTCTGGTTTGCCAGGATTAATTTTAGAAATTGAAGATGATACCCAAACTTTTAAATGGAGTGTTACTAGATTAAAGTTTAAAAACAATAATGCTTTTATAATTCCTTACGATTCGCAAAGGATTGAGTTATATGATTATCAAAAGTTAAGTGATGAGTATATAGATAAACTTAGATCTAGAGTACGTAGTGTTTTACCTAGAGGTACAGAATTTACTATACCTAAGGATTATAGAAAAGGCATCGAAAAAGTTTACGAGTGGGAAAGGTGAAATGTATTGTTTTTTTGTTAAAATTTACAAATAAAGTATGATTGTAATTTGAAATATTTAATTTATGTAGGCTTCAACGGTTTTTTGTGTTTTTTTATCGATTTAATTAGTTTAAACCATTATTTATTTGTTTTAAAAGTGAATTTTATTGTAACTGGATAATTTTTGTTTTAAAAAAAAATAAAAACCGTAATGTTTTTATTAAAAAAACGTAATTGTGTTTTGTTGTTTATTTGTTTATTTGCCACTATAACAAATCAAATTTTAAATTATGAAAAAATTAATTACTGCAGTTGCATTAGTGGTTTCTGCGTACGGGTTTTCTGCTAATTGTGTGTAAGAAAATGTTAAATTAAAAAATGTAGAAAATTCATTTACCGAAAGTGTGTCTTATGATTTTTTTGGTACATGTAATTTTACAATTTATAAAATTTCAACTGATAAATATGGTAATACAGTTTCAACCCCCCTTTATTATTCTTACACAGTAGATACAGAAACTCATTGTAAAAACTTATATAATTTTACTTTAGCGATGTTAAATAAGCAATTAACATCTTTATAATAATTAGGCACCTTTTAAGGTGCTTTTTAAATCAAATATTATGAAATTTTATCCATTCATTTTATTCTTATTTTCTTTAAATGTTTTCTGTCAAACTCGAAACATAATGGTTGAGTATGAGGTAATATCAAGTATTAAAAATAATGAAATATTAATTGCTAATAATAAAAAGGCATTATATATAAAGCCCGATTATGCTTCATCTAGTAAATCTGAAAATATTGTAAAAACCGAATCGAATAATGATATGGAAGAAACTACAATATCACAATTAGCTCCACTAATTTATGGTGCAACGTATTACAAAACACTTAAAAAGGATTTGTACTATTATTTAAATGATAATAAAAATGAAATAATTAAAGATGAGTTACCAGATTTTAATTGGAATGTAACTTATACTGAAACAAAAATGATAGGTAATTTTTTATGTAAAAAAGCTACTACAATATTTAGAGGTACTAATATTGAAGCATGGTATACAGAAGAAATAAATATTCCTTTTGGACCATGGAAATTTAAAGGTTTACCTGGTTTAATTTTGGAAGTTTATAATGTTAACGATTTTTTGAAATTTCATTGGATTGCTAAAAAAGTTGTATTTCCTTATAAGGAGTACGTGGATTTTGAATTTGATACTAAAGCTCGAATAATTCCATTAAAAAAAATATTTGAAGATCAAGAAATAGCACGTAATGAAGAAAATAAAAAAATGATGAGTTTAATGCCACAAGGTGGAAGTATTCGTATTGGAAAATCTAAAAGGTTAGATATTGAGAAAATATACGAGTGGGAAGATTAGTTGTTTTAATTAGTTTAAACCGTTATTTATTTGTTTTAAAAAGTAAATTTTATTGTAACTGGATAATTTTTGTTAT
>NZ_CANRNX010000092.1 GCF_947632075.1 uncultured Flavobacterium sp. | reverse complement strand
TTCTGAAATAAGTAGTGTAAACTATTGATATATAAGAATTTGTGGGAGCGGAGTTAAATCCTGCCACCCCGACAAAAAAACTTCATTTTACAAATAAGAGATAACCGATTCGGGGTGTAGCGTAGCCCGGTTATCGCGCCTGCTTTGGGAGCAGGAGGTCGCAGGTTCGAATCCTGCCACCCCGACAAATTATAAGCTTCAAGTTCTCTTGAGGCTTTTTTATTTTAATTTTTTTCTACGAATTTTCCATTATAAATTAAATGTTTAACTGGTGAAATTCTTGCTACTGCTTCTGCGCTACAACTAGCTTCTATAAATGCTAAATTTGCAACATTTTCTTTTTTAGGCCAATTTTGTTCTCCGTTATCTTTTAGTGGAAGTAAGTTTGCTGTAGCAATTTTTAAACATCTAGATAAGTCAAATTCAGAAGTGTAATCATAAAGTTGTGCAAATAAATTTGCTTTTTGAAGCATATTTCCGCTACCGAATGATTCCCAATGATCTGTTATGCTATCATTTCCTGAAAAAACATCAACTTTATATTTGTATAATGTTGGAATTGGCATTGTGATTTTTCCAAAAGGAATAGTAGAAATGATTCCTATTTTAGCTTCGGCTAATTTTTCTGCAATTTTTTCTTGTTGTTTATTGTTTAGGGCTGCCAAAATAAAACAATGACTAAGAAAAGTTTTACCTTTTAATTGAGGATTTTCATTTACTTTTTTTATAATGTATTCTACCGTTGCAAGACCATATTTATCCATTTCGTGCAAATGCATGTCGATCCCTTTATTATGATCTATCGCTAATTGAATTGTGAAATCTATTGTTTTTTCTATAGAGCCATCCAATGTGTAAGGATCAACTCCTCCTATATAATTAATGTTTGTTTTTGCTGCTTCTTTAAGGTATTCAATTGAATTAGAATAAAAAACACCATGTTGTGGAAAAGCCACTAATTCTGCATTAAAATTATCTTTCCTTTTTTCTAAAACTTCTTGAATTTGATACAAGCGATCTAATTTAGAGGTAGGTTCTATGTTAATATGGCTTCTTGTAAATAAAGTTCCGTTGTTTTGTAATAAATCTATAATTCTATTTGCTCTATTGTTTGTTTCTGATGCAATTTTAGGAAGGAATTCTTTTTCAAATTCAATCATTCCTTTTATTCCTGATTTAGAATTATGTTTTGCCTTCCAAGGTCCGCCAAAATAGGTTTTATCTAAATGAATGTGCATGTCTTTGAATGAAGGAAGCATCAATAGCCCTTTCATGTCAATTGCGTTTGTGTTTTTTTTGATTGTTTGGGAGTATGTTTTTAATTTTATCGTTTTCGATTTCGATTGTAAACAATTCAGTTTTTGTCTTTATAACTTCTCCTTCGTTATTATAATCGAACCCAATCTCTAACAATACGTTTTTTAATGAGTATTTATTATTAGTCATATTTAATTTGATTTAGAAATAAACAATAAAAAGAATTATCGCTTAAGATATGTGTTTTATTATTAAAATTAAGATAAAAAAAACGCCTCAAGTCTAGTTGAAGCGTTTTTATATTTTTTGAAAAAATTATTTTGTTTGTGGAGCTTGATCTATTAATTCCATGAATTGATCTAACTTAGGAGTGATAATAATTTGCGTACGTCTGTTTTTTGCTCTTCCTGCTGGAGTATCGTTTGTAGCGATTGGGCTATATTGACCTCTACCAGCTGCAGTTAAACGTTTTGGGTCTACACCAAATTTATTTTGTAAAGCTTGTACTACAGAAGACGCACGTAAAGTACTTAAATCCCAGTTGTTTCTTATATTTTCACGACTGATTGAAACGTTATCTGTATTTCCTTCAACTAAAACCTCGAAGTCTTTGTAATCATTTATGATTTTAGCGACCTTAGTTAAAGTTTTTTCAGCATTCGCAGAAATTTCATAACTTCCAGATTTGTATAACATATTGTCGTCTAAAGAAACATATACTACACCTTTAATAACTTTAATGTCAACATCTTTCAATTCGTCTTGACTTAACGAACGTGTTAGGTTATTCGTTAATATCATGTTTAAAGAGTCGCTTTTGCTTTTAGCCTCTACTAAATGTTTGATGTATTTATTAGATGAGTTAATTTCGTCAACTAATTTTGAAATGTTTACATTTCCTTGAGAAATACTCTTGTCTAAAACACTTTGTAAAGATTCAAATTGTTTTTTTAAACTTTCGTTATTTGATCTCTCTGCTGCTAATAACGATTCTAAACTTACAATTCTAGTTTTAGCTTCAGTAAGTTCTAATTGCGTTTGATGGTATTTTTTTCCCATCTCTGTGTAATCCTGTTGTAAAGCTGTGTGTTTTTTCTTACTAACACAACTTGTTAAAACCATAGCAGACATTAAAGTCAATGTTGGGTATAAAACAATTTTTCTCATAGTTCTACTTTATTTATTTTATCAAAAATAGGAAATATAATTTATACTAATGATATTTTGTTTAAAAAAAAATTTTCTTTGTTTTTTTAGATTTGGTTTTTATTTTTTGCTGTAATCCATAGATAAAAGCCTACGATTATAAATGGAATACTCAGCCATTGTCCTGTTGAAAAGAATCCTAATGCTTCCTCAAATCCACCTTGGCTTTCTTTTACGTATTCTACAACAAAACGAACACCCCAAAGTAGTATTAAGAATATTCCAAATATTTTACCTGAGTATAATCTAGCGTCTGTTTTCCAATATAGGAAATATACAACAAAGAATGTGATTAAATATCCAAAAGCTTCGTATAATTGTGTTGGATGTTTAGGTGTAACTGATTCTAATAATGGAGCGAATTGTGTATTTGTAGCAATTGCTTCGTAGGCTTTGTCTGCGTTTTGAATTCCTGTAAAGTTAACAGCTTCAATCGCTGTAAATTTATCTCGTATGAATTTTATTCCGAATGCAGAAGTAGTTTCGTATCCGATGATTTCTGAATTAAAGAAATTTCCAAAACGAACAAACATTCCTCCAATTGCAATCGGAATAGTGATTCGGTCTAAAATCCATAAAATTGGTTTTTTAATTACATTTCTACTGTAATAAATCATTACTAAAATAATTGCAATTGCTGCTCCGTGACTTGCTAAACCAGAAAATCCAACAATTTCAAAAGTTGGCGAAAATCTTACAGGTAAAATAATTTCTGCTAAATTGTTTTTGTAATAATCCCAATCGTAGAAGAAAACATGTCCTAAACGAGCACCTAATAAAGTTGCAAAAACGGTGTAAATAAAGAGTTTATCTAAATTTTCTGTAGTTTCACCTTCGCGATCGTATATTTTTTTCATTAAATACCATCCTAAACCAAAGGCAACAACGAACATTAAGCTGTAATATCTAAGTTTGAAAAATCCTAAATCTATTCCTTCAGACGGATTCCAAACCATATTTAAAGTTGTAATCATAAATTATAAATTTTAGTAAAAGTAACCGATTCGGTTGTATTTAGCAAGATTATTTTATGGAACTGGATTGTAACCACTTTTCCCCCAAGGATGGCAACTTGCTATACGTTTTATTCCAAGCCATCCGCCTTTTATTAATCCGTGTTTTTTTAAAGCTTGTAAGGTGTAGGTAGAGCAAGTAGGTGAAAATCTACATGCCGATGGGGTGAAAGGTGATATACAAACTTGATAAAAACGGATTAAAAAAATAAATGGATAGATTATTATTTTTTGAAGTGTTTTCATGTTTTAAAGTTATGAAAAAAATAAAGCTACACGTAAAATGTAGCTTTAAAGTTTTATAATGTGAAGGTTGTACCGTCTTTTCCGTCTTTTAACTGAATTCCAATTGAAATTAGTTTATCTCTGATTTCGTCTGATAAAGCAAAGTTTTTATTTGCTCTAGCTTCGTTTCTCATTCCAATTAAAACGTTAACAACTTCTTCTAATTTATTTGTTGTTTTACCAGATTCTTGAGTTTCATCTAACAATCCTAATACATCAAATACAAATGAATTTATTGTGGTTGAAAGATTTTCTAAATCTGATTTTGAAATCGTTTCTTTTTCTTCTTTTAATAGATTAATCATTTTAACAGCATCAAATAAATGAGCGATTAAATTTGGACTATTAAAGTCGTCATTCATTGCATCGTAACAGTTTTGTTTCCACGAATTAATATCTAACGATGAAGTTTCGCTTGTTTTGATGTCTTTTAGATTTTTAATTGCTTCCATTAATCTTTGGAAACCTTTTTCTGAAGCTAAAATTGCTTCGTCTGAAAAATCTAAAATACTTCTGTAATGTGCTTGTAATATAAAGAAACGTACTACAGAAGGAGAGAAGGCTTTACTTAAAACGCTGTTTTCTCCGGTAAACAATTCTTGAGGTAAGATGTTGTTTCCTGTAGATTTTGCCATTTTCTTACCATTTAAAGTAAGCATATTTGCGTGCATCCAATAATTAACTGGAGAATTTCCTGTACAAGCTTCATTTTGAGCAATTTCACATTCGTGATGAGGGAATTTTAAATCCATTCCGCCTCCGTGAATGTCAAAATGTTTACCTAAATATTTAGTACTCATTGCTGTACATTCTAAGTGCCATCCTGGGAAACCATCTCCCCAAGGTGAAGGCCAACGCATTATATGTTCTGGTTCTGCTTTTTTCCACAGCGCAAAATCCAATGGGTTTCTCTTGTCAGATTGTCCGTCTAAATCACGTGTGTTTGCAATCATATCTTCAACGTTTCTTCCACTTAATTCACCATAGTTATAATCTTGGTTGAATTTTAAGATATCGAAATATACAGATCCGTTTACTTCGTAAGCATATCCGTTTGCAATGATTCCTTCAATAATATGAATTTGCTCAATAATATGTCCGGTTGCAGTAGGTTCAATGCTTGGAGGTAAATTGTTGAATTGTTTTAAGATGTTATGGAAGTTCACTGTGTATTTCTGAGCAATTTCCATTGGTTCAACTTGTTCTAAACGAGCTTTTTTAGCGATTTTATCTTCACCAGAATCTGCGTCGTCTACAATATGTCCAACATCTGTAATATTACGAACGTAACGAACTTGATATCCTAAATGTTTTAAGTATCTGAAAACTAAGTCGAAAGAAATGAACGTTCTACAGTTACCTAAATGCACATAGTTGTAAACCGTTGGTCCACAAACATACATTCCTACTTTTCCTTCATGAATAGGAGTAAAAACTTCTTTTTGTCCGCTAAGCGAATTGTAAATTTTTAAGGTATTGTCTTTGTAAAACGTCATAATATTAATTGAGTTTGAAAATTAGAAACGAGTGTCTAATTTAATGTAATCTAAAAATTCTCTTCTTACTTTTTCTTCTTTGAAAGTCCCTCCGAATTCAGCTGTAACTGTAGAACTTTCGATATCGCGAATTCCACGTGAATTAACACATAAGTGTTTTGCGTCAATTACACAAGCAACGTTTTCAGTACCTAAAACGCGTTTTAATTCTTCAACAATTTGAATCGTTAAACGTTCTTGAACTTGAGGGCGTTTTGCGTAAAAATCTACAATACGGTTCATTTTAGATAAACCAACAACTGTTCCGTTAGAAATGTAAGCTACGTGAGCTCTACCTACGATAGGTAATAAGTGGTGTTCACATGTTGAGTAAACTACAATGTTTTTTTCAACAAGCATTTCGCCATACTTATATTTATTATCAAAAGTAGATGCGCTTGGTTTTCTTTCTGGGTTTAATCCGCCAAAAATTTCTTTAACGAACATTTTTGCTACACGTTTAGGAGTACCTTTTAAACTGTCATCAGTTAAGTCCATTCCTAAAGTGGTTAAAATATTTTCAAAATCTTTTCTAATAGATTCGATTTTTTCATCATCTGTACGATCAAAAGCATCTGCTCTTAAAGGAGTGTGGTCACTTGTACCAACGTGATTTTCTCCTAAGTCATCGTTAAACATATCTGACTTGCACATATATAATAAAGTTGTTTAATATATTTAGGATGCAAATATAATTATTATTGTTGATTATATTTATTTTTAATAGATTGAGTTCAGTTTTTTTAATTATAAAGTAGGAGCTAAATGTTAAAATAAATAGATTGTGTTTTTTTTTCAAAAAAAAACATAATTGTTTCTTAAATTTATGTAAATTTCGCTTTTCTAAATAATATTATAAATAATGAAGAAAAATTATTATTTACTACTGCTTTTAATACTCTCTTTTTGGAGTAAAGGATTTGCGCAATCTCCAGGGTGTCCAAATGTTGTGATTTCGGAGGTTGATCCAATTTGTAATGAGGGGGACTGTGTAACATTGTCCGCCGGTTTTTTAAGAACTGGTGAAACTACCCAATATGCTGTTAGTCCATTATTTTTTGTTACTATATTTGCCCATTTTTGTGCTCCATAATCATACCAACCTTCTGGCATATTGGTTGCTTTTCCATTTCCGTCTAAAACTATATTTTGACTTTCTGATTCTATTTGATCTCCATTATATGTTACATAGAAAGTACATTCTGGATTAAATCCATTTAGGTCTGGCGCGTTACAATATGTGCTTCCTACTTTCGTATATTCTTCTGTTGGTGGAACCGGATCTCCGTCCGCCAGAACCGCCAGTTCCAGCTCCAGTTCCAGCTCCTCCTGTTATTTCATCTATTGTTGCTGTTAAACTGCTCATTCTTTCATCTAGGCTATCTATTTCTGCATTTTCACTT
>NZ_CANRNX010000091.1 GCF_947632075.1 uncultured Flavobacterium sp. | reverse complement strand
ATCGGAAAAAATATTTCTAAATATAAAACATACCCAAGAATCGTAGGAGAAACTGGTGGAAAAGATTTCGTTTGGGCACACCCATCTGCAGATGCTAAAGAAGTAGCTACGGCATTATCTCGCGGTGCATTTGAATACCAAGGTCAAAAATGTTCTGCAGCTTCTCGTGCTTATATTCCAGCTTCATTATGGGAAGAAATTAAAAATTTCGTAATCGAAGATGTGAAATCATTCAAAATGGGATCTCCAGAAGACATGAGTAACTTTATGTCTGCGGTAATCACAGAAGGTTCTTTTGATAAATTAGCTAAAGCAATTGATGATGCTAAAGCTTCAAACGAAGCAGAAATTGTTGTTGGAGGTGGATACGATAAATCTAAAGGATGGTTTGTTGAGCCAACCATTATTTTAACTTCAAACCCTAAATATGATACCATGGAGCGTGAATTATTCGGTCCGGTATTAACTGTTTATGTTTACGAAGATGCGAAATGGGAAGAGTCATTAAAATTAGTTGATGAAACTTCTAATTATGCTTTAACAGGTGCTATTTTCTCTCAAGATCGTTATGTGATAGAGATTGCTTCAAAGGCTTTAGAAAATGCAGCAGGTAACTTCTATATTAACGATAAGCCAACAGGTGCTGTTGTAGGACAACAACCGTTTGGAGGAGCAAGAGGTTCTGGAACAAATGATAAAGCAGGTTCTGTTTTAAATTTATTACGTTGGGTATCTCCACGTACTATTAAAGAAACATTTGTACCAGCTACAGATTATAGATATCCGTTTTTAGGATAAGAAAATATTTTTTTTAAGAAGAAGAGAATTTCAATTTTTTGAGATTCTCTTTTTTTGTCTTATCTTTTTTAGTGCAACAGCTGTAGTTATATAATAAAAAAAGCTGACTTTTTATGGTCAGCTTATTCTAATCTTAATTAAAAACGAAATTAATAGGCTTGTTTGTTTTCGGTATTTTTACAATAGTAAATGGTCGTATGGGTTGAGTAGAGGCAGTTTCATTTATAGAAAATGAAACTACATAAACATTAATGCTATTTACATCTTCATAAACATTTTCAATTTTTATATAATGACTTGAGTCTGGTCGTAATTTATCGACTACGTATAATACAAAATTTATGTTAAAATCAACTTCAATTGTACTTAAATCAATATATTCAGAAATTAAAAGTTCATTTTTTACTTGATTCCAAGATTCTAAATTCATAATAATATTCCCTTGCGGTGTAGATGAAGTTGAATTACCTAATGAACCTGATTCAACAATGACTTCAAAATCTATTTCTCCTTGTGTGGTTTCAGGACTATTATCATTACTACATCCTAAAATACCTAGGCTAGCTATTGCTAAAATTATTATTTTTTTCATGATTTGATTGATTTAAAAAGTGGTTGTTTTATAATACAATAAGCTGACTTTTTATCGCCAGCTTATTGTAATCCTAATTAAAAACAAAATTAATAGGCTTGTTTGTTTTTGGTATTTTTACAATTATAAAAGGATTTATTACTGTATCCAAACTTATACCATCTGTAAAAACCGAGCTTACATTTACAGTTACAGAATTTGTGTTCTCATATATACTTTCGATAGTAATACTATACCTATTATCTGGTTGTTGAATATCGACGATATATAGAAGGTAGTGTGTGCTAAAATCATCTTCATATAAGAATATATCACCGAATTGATTGACCATTTCAGCTTTCATTTGCTCTAATTCAATTTGGTTTGTGATTACACTTGTTTGCGGTTCAGAGAAATTTATTGTATTTTGAAACTCACCCTGTTGAATAATTTCAAAAGCAATTTCATTTTCTACTTGTGTAGTTTCAGGACTATTATCATCATTACATCCTAAAATACCTAGGCTAGCTATTGCTAAAATTATTATTTTTTTCATAATTTGATTCGTTTTAAAAGTGGTTTTTTTTGTTATTAAAATAATGATAACCTTGTAAATATAGTTAATTTTTATTACATTATATATTATTTTGATAAACAAGCGTAAACGTGATTTTTGTTTTTTGATTGGAATTATAGGCTTCCCCTTTTTAGTAAAAGTTTTAAATTAGTCTACATTTAGCTTTTGTGGATTGACAACATCAGATAGGTTTTAAAAAACAATGCTCCAAAAGATATTAACTTTTGGAGCATTGTTTGTAAGATTAAAATTTCTATGTTTTGCTTTCTTATAAAAGATTTGCTTTCTTTTCAGATTTTTTATCTTTAGAATCTGATTTTGAATCCGAATTTTTCTTGTCTTTATTACAAGATTTTCCAGATTTAGAACAACATTCTTTTTTCTCCTTTTTAGGTTCTTGAAAGTTTATAGCCATATCTAAAGAAGATTGCATGTTTTCTACTTTATATAAACCATCTCCGATTTTTTCTACAGTTTCTTGAATACTTTCAATAGATTGTTTTCCATTGTCAAATTCTACATTAGCTTTTTTAGTTTCAAAATCTACAGTAGCAGATTTAACTCCATTTAATTTAGCTAATTTTCCTTCGATAACTTTAGCGCATCCAACAGCACAAGACATTCCTTCAACTTCGAAAGAGGCTTTTTCCATTGTTCCGGCAACTTCGTTTGAAGTAGTATCTTGTTGAGTTACGTTTTCAATCTCAAGAGCATCGTTTCCGTTTGAGTCTATTGTTTCTACAACTTTATCTTTACAACTTACCATGAAAATAGTTGATAAAGCTAATAATGCGATTGATTTTTTCATTTTCTTATTTTTTAATTAATTATAATAACATCTTGATTATGAAATCAAATTTACAAAAAAAAAGCTACCATAAAATGGAAGCCAAAAGATTAAGTCTTTTTAAATTAGTTTAATTCATCACCAGTAGCAGTTTCGTAGCCTTCAGCTTCTGCAGGTGTAAGTTCTGTTGAAGTAGTGTCTTGTGAAGTTACATTTTCAACTTCAGGAGCATCTGTTCCGTCAGTTTCAACTGTATCTACAACTTTATCTTTACAGCTTACCATGAAAATAGTTGATAAAGCTAATAATGCGATTGATTTTTTCATTTCTTATTTTTTAATTATTTAGTGAAATTTTCTTGGTACAAATATATAAAAAAAGCCACCAAAAAAATGGTGGCTAAAAATTTAAGTTTTTTTATATTATTTAAAATCAGCGTCAGAAACTCCTTCGTTAATTTTAACATCTGTAACTTTTAATTCAATATCAATTCCCATGTTCATTGTAGTAGTGAACGGAAATTTAATTCCTTTTGCTTCTTGATAATCTGAGAAGTAAATCATTTGAACACCTTGTTGACCTTGAACATCATACTCAGTTCCAGTTGCAGTTTTTAAACCTGTATTTACATCGAAGTATGAAGTTGTTTTGCCGTCTTTAATAGCGTAAGCGTCGTGTCCGTCAATGTTTTCAATACCAACTAAAACTACGCCAGACTTAGAAGCTAATTCTAATTCAGAAAATAATTTAGCATTTTCTTGTGCTTCTTTTAATTCTTCTCCAGTTAATGTAATTTTTTGACCTTGTTGTTCAACATAACCCATTGTTGGAGTAACTACTTGTTTACTCATTACTTGTCCCATCATTGATGAAACTGATGATAATTGACCTTTGTTTGTTTGTTTAGTTACAGAAGTCATATCCATTCCTTGAATATTAGCTGTAGCCGTAACAAAGATAGATTTTACATCTTTTAATTTAGCTGTACCACCAATTGCAGTAGCATAATTATCTATGATGCTTTTTACGGTTACGCCAGCTGGAATTTCTTTTTTAACCTCTGGTTTAGTTGTAGGAGCTCCAAATTTATCGTAAAAATAAATTGGGTAAGGTAATTTTTCTAATCCTGGTAAAACGTCTGTTGCTTTTCCAACAATGATAACTCTTAAGTTATCTGCCATGAAATATTTGTTAGCTGCTTTTTGAACGTCTTCTACAGTAACTGCATTGATATTTTTGATATAGTTTTCATAGAAATCTGCAGGTAAATTTTGCGTTTTAGTTCTTAAAGCAAAAGAAGCAATTGTTCCTGGCTTTTGAGTTCCCATAACAAAGTTTCCAACAAATTTAGCTTTAGCTAATTTTAATTCATCTTCAGTAACTTTTTCTGTTCTTACTTTGTGAATTTCATTCATAAATTCTACAACAGCACTATCTGTAACTGTGTTTCTAACAGATGCAGTTGCTTTAAATTTAGATGTATATCTTCCACCACTGATTGAAGAATACGCTCCGTAAGTCCAACCGTGAGCTTCACGTAAGTTTAAGAACAAACGACCTTCACCACCACCACCAAGAATTTGGTTAGCCATTAAAGTAGCAAAGTAATCTTTATCGGTCATTTTTAATTCAACAGCATTAACGATTGCAATTTCAGATTGAACTGCGTTAGGCATATCAACGAAATCGATTTGCGTTTTTGCTACGTTAGTTGTTGCTGGGAAAGCTTGTTTTGGTGCAGAAGCTTTTTTCCATTTACCGAATAATTTTTCAACTTGTTTTTTTACTTTTTTGTAATCAACATCACCGATGATAACTAAGTAAGCATTTTCTGGAACAAAATAAGAAGCGTAATTATCTTTAACGTCTTGTAAAGTAACGTTTTTGAAAGTTTCTTCTGTTTCAAATTCTCCATAAGGATGGTGTGTTCCGAATAATAAAGCATTTTCAACGCGAGAAGCTACTGCAGAAACAGATTTTTCTGAAGATTTTAAACCTTCGATAGCTTGTGCTTTATTTTTTTCGAATTCTTCTTCAGAGAAAATTGGATTTAAAGCACCATCAGCCATAATTTCTAAGATACGTTCGCTGTATTTAGATAATCCGCTTCCTGAAGCTCCAGTGTTCCAGAAGTTAATGTTTGCACCTAAGAAATCAATTTCTTCATTGAATTCTTCTTTAGAAATTTTCTTAGTACCATTACCTACAACAGCACTTGTTAATGAAGAAACTCCAGCGATGTTACCTTCGTGGTAAGGAGGAGTATCGATAGTTAAGCTGTAGCTAACGCGAGGTAATTTATGATCTTCAACAACTAAAACTTTTAAACCGTTTTTAAGAGTGAATTCTTTTGGTTTAGAAATATTAACCGTAGGAGCTGGTCCTGGTTGAGGTTGAGGTCTTTTAATTTGAGCTTCAGAGCTTAGAGAAAGCATTAAAGCTGTTGCTATAATAAATATATTTTTCATTTCTTATAATAATCTTAGTTTGCAGCTTCTTCTTTAACAGGAATGTAATCTAAAAGTAAACGTGCGTTTGGTTGTAAGTATTTTTTAGCTACTTCTCTAATTTCTTCTCTTGTAATAGAACGATAGATATTAATTTCTTCATTAATTAAATTAATGTCTCCCATTAATAAATAGTTAGTAGCTAAATTTTCAGCTAAGTTTTCTAAGTTTGAATTGCTGTTAACGTAGTTGTTTTCAAACTCGTTTTGTAATTTTTGATAATCTCTTTCAGAAATTAAATTTGTTTGTAAATCAACAATTTCAGCATCAATTACTTCTTGAAGTTGCTCACGTGTGAAACCTGGCATTGGGATGTCTAAGATTAAATACATTCCATAATCTTCTTGAGAGAAGTTGAATGCGCTAACTTGCATTGCCATTTTATCTTGATCAACTAATTTTTTGTATAAACGAGCAGATTTTCCTCCAGTTAAGATTGAAGAAACCATGTCTAAAACACGAGCGTCTCTTGTTTTGTTAGATGGAGTTCTGTACGCAGTGATGTACATTGGTAATTGAATGTTTGGATCTTGGTACTCAGCAATGATTGGAGTAGTGATTGGATCTTCTTCAATTTTAATTCTTTCTACAGGTGTTCCTTTTTTAATAGGTCCGAAGTACTTTTGAACTAATTCTTTTGTTTGTTTAAAATCTATATCTCCAGCAATTACTAAAACAGCATTGTTAGGAATATAGAATTTTTTGTTGAATGCTTGAAACTCTTCTAAAGTTGCAGCATCTAAATGTTCCATGGAACCAATCGGAGCCCAACGGTATGGGTGTTTGGTAAACATATGACGTTTAACCTCTGTGATTAAATTTCCGTAAGGTTGATTATCTACACGTAAACGTTTTTCTTCTTTAACAACTTCATTTTGAGTGTCAACTCCAATTTGGTTTATAACTGGTTGTAATAAACGATCAGATTCCATCCAAATAGCTAACTCTAAGTTGTTTGAAGGGAAAACTTCATAGTAGTAGGTTCTGTCGTCTGAAGTATTAGCATTGTTATAACCACCGTTTGCAGTTACAATTTTAAACCAATCACCTCTTTCAATATTTTCTGTACCTTCAAACAATAAGTGTTCAAAGAAGTGAGCGAAACCTGTACGCTCAGGGTTTTCGTCTTTAGCACCCACGTGGTACATTACTGAAGTAACAACAACTGGAGCTGATTTGTCTTGATGTAATACTACATGCAGACCGTTGTCCAATGTATACTCTTCAAATTCAACTTTTTGAGCAAACACAGCGCCACTTAAAAATAGAGCTGCAGTCAAAGCTGTTAAAGATTTTTTCATAATTTTAATTTAAATTAATTTTGACTTTGTCTTAATATGACGCAATTTCAGAAAAATGTTACATTTTTTTTTATTTTTTTTAATATATTTAGAATCAAGTAAAAAAGAAACAAAAGTACTTTTGTAGTTAAATTATAAATTGTATATTTGCGCACTTATAATAAACTTAATTAATTTTTATTGTTATGTACGCAATCGTAGAGATAGCAGGGCAACAATTCAAAGTTAG
>NZ_CANRNX010000090.1 GCF_947632075.1 uncultured Flavobacterium sp. | reverse complement strand
GTAGTAAGGATTTTAGAGAATAACTGACAATTATTTTTAACCCCTAACTGTCAGATGAAGTTGTGGCTATTACATTTTATCTCCTTCCCTTTTCTAAGCTTAATAGCCGCAAAAAGCGAAGGTACATCATTAGTCCATTTTCTTAAAATTAAAATAATGGCTATAATTTCTAAACGAGTTAAAATTCCAACCCAAAAACAAAACTGAAATAAAATAGTAGAACTGCAACTATACATCAGCTGCACCAAAGTAGCAAACAACAGCAAAGTCCAAACTTTAGCTCCAAGAGAATGCGTGGCGATTTCCTTTCGAAATTTTAAGTAACTCACCAAATAAGTAGTTATTTCAAAACCAATCAATATAAAAAGCCAAATTCTATTTTCGATAAAAAAGCTTGAACATTGAATGTAAGTTGCTATTACAACCGAAATAAAAAACGCCTGATCTACGTTCGAATCTAATCTGCGTAATTTCTCATTTGATACTTTCAATTTTCTTGCAATAATTCCATCAAAAATATCAGTTACCAATCCAATAGACAATAATGTAATTGAAATAAAAGCATAATTAGCAACTTTAAAATAACTCAACAGAATCATTACAAAACCAATAATCAAACGTAAAAATATCAGGTGATAAGGAATTAAATTTCTAGAAAACATAAATAGTATTTTGCTGAAATTCAAATATAAACAAACGAAAAACAAAATCGGAAAATAAAATTGGCATAGAGATTGAATTGTATGAATCAAATTAAAAATAAAAAAAATGAAAAACATAAAATATTCAATCTTAGCTTTATTAATTAGCTCAATAACTTTTGCGCAAGAAATCATTAAAATTGAAATTAAAGAAAATGAAGTTCCTTGTACAGGCGTTGTTCCAATGGAGTGTTTACAAGTCAAAGAAGGTAAAAATAAAGAATGGACCTATTTCTACGATTCTATAGAAAATTTTGAATACGAACTGGGATATAAGTATAAACTTAAAGTTGAAAAAACTAAAAAAAACGGAAATATTCCTGCTGATGCATCAGCATATAAATACAAATTAAAAAAAATTATTTCAAAGAAAAAGGTAAAAGAAACAAATAAAGTAGCTAATGTAAACGCGGACATCTTCAATAAAAAACTTGTATTAGTACAATTAAACGGAAAACCAGTAACCAACGGAAGTGTTTATTTTGAGTTTAATAAAGAAGAACAAACTATTTACGGAAAAAGTGGAGTTAACAGATTTAATTCAAAATACACATATAACAACGGATATCTAAACATTACTCCAGGAATGTCAACCTTAATGGCTGGAAATCCAGATGCTATGAAATTAGAAAATGAATTCTTAAATGCAATAAATAATTCATTTAAAGTAAAGCAAGAAGGAAATAAATTCCAATTTTTAGATAAATCGAATAAAGTAATTATGGTTGTAGAAAACCCAACCACAAAAGACATTTGGACATTTATCAATGATAAAGAATGGAAATTAATTATGTTAGAAAACGTTGGCCAAGATTACAAAAATGCTTCAATTAAATTTAATATCATAGATAAAAAAATCACAGGAAACAACGGATGTAATCGTTTTTTCGGAGAATTCAGTACAGAAGCTGATCAAATTAAAATCGGTTCATTAGCAACCACAAGAATGGCTTGTACTAATGAAGAGGCTAAACAAACTCAAGATTTAATGATGAAATATTTAAACGAAGGAACTTTGAAATTCGATGTCGCTGAGCAAACACTAAATTTCTATAAAGACAATAAATTAGTAATGATATTTGGTTTAACGTACTAATCATTTTATAAAAAAAGACTTATTTCATATAAAATAAGTCTTTTTCGATTTTAATTCTATAACTGTTTATTAACAAAATTAATCATTCATTGCTTTAAAAAACTCATCATTTGAAGTAGATTTTTTTAGCTTGTCGTAAATTAAATTAGTAGCTTCAACAGCATTCATATCTGCTAAATGCTTACGAATAATCCACATTTTATTTAAAGTTTCTGCATCTTGCAATAAATCATCACGTCTTGTACTTGATGATGTTAAATCAACCGCTGGGAAAATTCTACGATTTGCAATTTTTCTATCCAATTGCAATTCCATATTACCAGTTCCTTTAAATTCTTCGAAAATAACTTCATCCATTTTAGAACCTGTTTCTGTTAACGCAGTTGCAATAATACTTAACGAACCGCCGTTTTCGATATTACGAGCCGCTCCAAAGAATCGCTTAGGTTTTTGTAAAGCGTTAGCATCAACCCCACCCGATAAAACTTTACCAGAAGCTGGCTGCACAGTATTGTAAGCGCGAGCTAAACGAGTAATTGAATCTAATAAAATCACAACATCATGTCCGCATTCAACTAAACGTTTTGCTTTTTCTAAAACAATGTTTGCAAGCTTCACGTGTTTCTCTGCAGGTTCATCAAAAGTAGAAGCTACTACTTCTCCACGAACACTACGTTGCATATCAGTAACCTCTTCCGGACGTTCATCAATTAATAGAACAATTAAATAAACCTCAGGATGGTTTCTTGCAATTGTATTTGCAATTTCTTTTAACAACATCGTTTTCCCGGTTTTCGGCTGAGCAACAATCATTCCACGTTGCCCTTTTCCAATAGGAGCGAATAAATCGATAATACGTGTTGAAAGTGTACTGTTTGAATCAGATAAATTAAATTTTTGATCTGGAAACAATGGAGTTAAATGCTCAAACGAAGTACGATCACGAACTTCTTCTGGATTATGTCCGTTAATTTTTGTGACTTTTACTAAAGGAAAAAACTTTTCTCCTTCTTTTGGAGGGCGAACCACACCACGAACAGTATCTCCAGTTTTTAAACCAAATAAACGGATTTGAGATTGTGACAAATAAATATCATCTGGTGATGAAAAATATCCGTAATCTGAAGAACGTAAGAAACCGTAACCATCAGGCATCATTTCTAATACACCTTCACTTTCAATAATTCCATCAAATTCATAATCAGCTTCCCTAAAATTAGGTTTGCGTTGATTATTGTTGTTTTTATTTTTTTGATTTGGATTGTTTTGATTAGCCTTTAGGTTATTATGGTGATTAGGATGAACTGGCTTTTCAGTTTCTGATACCACAGGCTCAAGAGATTCTGTTACTTCTGGTGCTTTAACTTCTTCTGAATTATCATTTGAAATTACGTTAGACTCAGTTGAAGTAACATTTTGCTGATTTACTTTAGAATTCTTATTTTTTTGATTCGAATTCTTCTGTTTAGTATTCTTTCTTTCTTGAAATTGATTCTTTTTGTTGTTTCTATCTTCTGATTTTTCTTGAGAAACCTCATCAGATTTTTCCTTTAATTCAACTAGATTTGAAGCTTCTTTATTATCTTTTCGATCAATTTTAACTTCAGTTACAATTTCGTTTTTTTTATGCGTTTCCTCTTTAACTTCATTTTCATCAGATGTAACAATCCTTTTACGCTTAGGTTTACTTTCTGAAATAACGGAGTCTGGCTGAGGTTTAGAAACTTTTTCTGGCTTACTTTCTTTTGAAAGTTGTACTTCTTGAAATTGCATGATATTCTCTATTAGAACATCTTTCTTCATTGAACGGTATTTTTTAAGATCAATATTTTTTGCGATTTCTTGTAGCTCCGTAAGCTTCATATCTTTTAATAAAGAGATGTCAAACATATAAGTTTTAATGTTTAAATAAGTGAAAAGATAATTTTAATAAGAAGTGTGTTTTTTTGAAATCTGAATCGTCGCACAATGAAGTAGTTACAACAATACCATGCAATATTACGATTTTTTTTTTACAAACAGCACTTCTTTTAAAAAAGATTGTGTATTTTTGCTGAAACCCTATTAATAATGATTCAAAGAATACAATCTGTTTATTTATTTTTAGCATTTGTAGTTTCAGGAATTTTATCTTTAGTTTTTCCATTATGGAAAAATGCTTCAGGACAAGATTTCTTCGTAGGACAAAACGAAATGTATGTTATTGGTTTTGGAATTAGTGCTGCCCTTAGTATAATTTCAATATTAGGTTACAAAAAAAGACAAACTCAATTTGTTTACAACAGATTGAATATGATATTAAACTTTATATTACTAGGATTATTTGTGTATCAATCTCTAAATTTATCTGGAGAAACTGCGGTTTCTGAGAAAGGTATTGGGATGTTTCTTCCTATTGTTTCTATCATTTTATTAGTATTAGCTAATAAAGCCATCAAGAAGGACGAAGATCTTGTAAAATCTGCAGATCGTATACGATAAACCTGTCATCTTAGTTTATTAGTGCGTTAAAAAATCCAATCTTTTCAGATTGGATTTTTTTTATTTTATATTCTTCCAGACTTCTAATTTATCTTGATATTTCATTGAGGCATACAATCCGCTAGTCGATGGCATGATTAGTATTTCTTTTCCGTAATAACTTCCTACAAATTTCTTATAGAAATTATGCGCGTTCTTACTAGAAAAAAATAGCTTCTTTAAATTAGGGTAATTAGCGAATAGTTTTTCGAAGTCATTAACCTCTGGGTTTTGAATATTAGAATCTAAACTTCCTGTTCGTTCACAAGTTTGAAAAACATCCCAAAGTGCAATTTTATTTTCTTTTAAAAAGAGTAACCGATTTTCGTAATTTATATCAAAATCTGTTTCAAAAACATCGTACATCAACTTCCAAAACTGATTTTGTCTATTTCCATAATATTCATTTTTCTCTAAAGATTTCTCACTCGGAAAAGTTCCTAAAATAAGAATTTCTGAATCAGAATCTATAAATGGTTTAAAGGCTGATTTATGCATAATTAAATTCATTTTAAATAGAACAATTTAACGATATTCTTTAATTTGGTGAATTAAGTTTTCATTAATTTCTGATTCATTATACCTTAAAACAATATTAATTAAACTATCCTTCAAAATATTGTAAATCGGTTTTGGATAATTACCAGGTGTAATTGTAAATATAGAACCATCGTTATAAATAAAAACACTTTCTAAATGCAATCCATCTTTATCGTAAGAAATTTGTGGAAACTCTAATTCGTCGCAAGAAATATTTTTTAAAATGGAATCAATAATAATTAAATCTGTTTTTTTTATTTCTTTTTCAAAAGGTTCTAAAACTATATTATTAGGATTTGCATAAAAATCAGGTTTATAAATTTTAATTTTTGCATGTTTAAAATCCAAATGAACTCCTAACGGATTTGAAAAAGAAGGATAATAAGTCAAATCAATTTCTTTCAATTTAAATTGATAATCTTTTTCGAAGTCATTCGTTTTAAATTTATCACACGCAGTAATAAAGAAAAAAGGCACTAATAGCAGAGAAATTTTCTTAAGTAATTTCATTTGAAATGTATCATCTTAATTTATAAAGAAATATGAATATACAAAAAAACCTCAAACAATTACGTTTGAGGTTTTTTCGATTATGAAAAAAATATTACTTACTTCTTCAAAAATAACCACACCTGATTATCAGATACTTAAGGTTCAATGGTACAAATACGATACAAAATTAAGATTATAACTTGATAATAAATATGCGTTATCGGCAAATATATGATAGATTTTGAGTTTTAAATAATCTTTTTTGCCGATAATAGTATGAAATACGATCATTTTAATTCCTTTAATAATAATTGATTGATTGCATGTGTCTTTTTCTCATCAACTTGATACATTTCGGCATACAATTTCCAGTTTGCAACAACTTCTATACAAGTGTTAATAATGCCTTCGGGATTTCGAATCGAATTTTGCTCTGCTATAGTTAGTAAATCTTTTCTTGTAAAATCTTTTCGTTTACCATTGATACTTAAATTATGCTGGCTCACCCATTGACTATCGGGTCTATAAGCAAAACAAACATCATAAGCTGGTGCTAATTTCCAAATTCCCTCAGCGTTCATTAGAAATGAAAAATTCTTAGTATGATCGTCACAATTTCTTGCAATCACATTAAATACCATACGTTTGAACATTTGTTCTGCTTCTGCATAAGTTAACCGAAGTTGACGCATAGTTTGAAAAATTTGCTCATAACTGTAGGATGTGATATTTGCAAAATCATAATGTTGTAAAGCACATAATGTTTGACTGTGCAGTTTTTGATTTCCTTTAATGCGATCAAAACGTTTGGTCATAAAATGTACCCGATTATTTTCTTCAATCAATCGTGATTCCATCATATCAACTCCAAAATCTGTTGCCATTTTGTAATAAGCCATTTCCACTCGTCCATATCCTTTTGATTCTCCAAATTGCACATCACTCACTTCGTCAAATTTAATCAACCAATGTTCAAAACCTTCGTCTGCAAGCGTCTGTCCCGATTTGATTTGTCCTGTTTTTTCATTGTAAGCAATAATAGCTTTAGGACGTGCACCTCCGGCAGATGTTCCCATTTTTAGAACATCCATCATTACATCCTCCATATTTTTTTGAGTTTGTATAGACACGTTTTCCTTGTTTGATAATAAAGCTTTCGTCGTTTCTATTAAATCACTTAATTCAATATCATACGAAGGTGATTCTTTAGCCATTACAGGTTCAAATTCTAACGCTCCCATACCTCTTCGTCCAATAAAACACAAGAGCTCTACAGGATTCAAACTATCATCAGGTCGCCCTTGTCTTGCCAACCACGCATTGATTAAATCTTTTCCGTATCGATCGGGTAATGCATCGGCTAAAAGTCCGGGCATACCTTTAAAGGTTTCGCTATTGCGATGTTCTGGAAAACTATAAATTCTGTTCTTGGACGGCATTTTGATAGGTGCAATAGGCAGTTTTTCCAAATTAAATTTAGGGTCGTACTCAAATGATGCCATTTCGGTAGTTGTATCCCACGCAACTGCGCCTACACGATGTCCAAAAATGTTTATAAAAGCTGTAGTTACCATCCTAAATCCAAATTATCAT
>NZ_CANRNX010000089.1 GCF_947632075.1 uncultured Flavobacterium sp. | reverse complement strand
GTTGTTTATTCCGTGATGCTTAGTAGCATATTTTTTAAATTCTTTACCAAAATCCATATGCAGAATATATTTTTTTATTGATTTTTATAAATAAGTGAGCGTCAAATCCTGATGAATCTGACGCTCAAATATAGTTATTTTTTTTGGGAAATTATGCTTCGTAAGCTTCCTTAATGAAATCTTTGTAAGAAACTTCTTTCACTTTAGCGTTTACTTTTTCGCTAAATAATTTAACCATTTTCTCTTGCATTAATTGCTCAGAAATTCTACGAACCTCTTCTTGGTTAGTTAAAACGCGTGAAACAATGTTATCAACATCAGCTTCTGCTGGTTCTAATTGACCGAATTGAGCCATTTGCTCTTTGATTAATTTAGAAGTATATTCTTTAATCTCTTCAAAAGTGATTTGTAAATTATTATCTGAAATAATTTTCCCTTCGATTAATTGGTAACGTAAACCTTTTTCAGATTTAGCGTACTCTTCGTTAGCGTCTTCTTCAGTTAATGGTTTTTCACCTACAGTTTGTAACCATTTTTTTAAGAAAGTAGCTGGTAATTCAAACTCAGTAGATTCAATTAAGAATTCAACTACATCGTTTGTGAATTTTTGATCTGCTTGAGAAGCAAATTGTTTCTCAGCATCTTCTTTAATTCTTTCTTTTAATTCTTCAACAGTAGTTACTTTTCCTTCTCCGAATAATTTATCAAAGAACTCTTGGTTTAACTCAGCTTTCTCTGTAGTGTTGATTTCTGTAATTTCAAAAGAAACTTCAATATCTAAACCGTTAGCTTTTTCAGTATCGATATTTAAACCGTTGATTAATTTTTGCTCATCTTCGAATAAACCTTTAGTAGAGATCGTTACAACATCTCCAACTTTTTTTCCGATGAATTTCTTTTGGTTAGTTTTAGTACGAACGTCAGCAATAGCGAAAGTAGTTTCGTTAGAAATTCCTTCTTCTTCGTTAGATACTTTTACACGGATATCATCTCCTTCTTCAGATTTCTCTTTAGAAACAATTTTTCCGTATTGTTTTTGGATGAACCCAACTTGCTCTTCTAACATAGCGTCGTCAGCAACAATATTGAATTTAGTGATTTTGTTTTTTGCACCTAAATCAACTGTAAATTCTGGAGCTAATCCTAATTCGAAATCAAATGATAATGTATCTGCTTTCCAATCGATATCTTTAGCAACAGGAAGTGGATTTCCTAAGATATCAATTTTTTCTTCAGTTAAATACTTGTTTAAGTTTTCTTGAAGTAATTTGTTAACTTCTTCAAATAAAACAGCAGTTCCGTATTGTTTTTGGATTAAAGACATTGGAACAGCACCTTTTCTGAATCCAGGAATGTTAGCGTTTTTCTTATAGTTTTTTAAAACATTGTCTACGTTTCCTTGGAAATCTTCTTTTGCAAGCTCGATAGTAACGATTGCGTTAAGAGCATCTACATTATTTCTTGTAATATTCATCTTTCTGTTTATTTACTACTAAAATTGGCTTGCAAAATTATAATATTTTTACAAGCCAACCAAGTTTTTAATGTATTGTATTACAATAATCTATTAAAAAAATTATTTTTTGCTTGAAGGAATTACAATTCCTGCTATTGATTGTAAAATGGATAATACGATTGAGAAAAATAATGCGTTTAAAAAACCATTTACTACAAATCCGCTAACAAAATATTCTGCCAACAACACAATTATGGCATTAATAACCAATGAAAATAAGCCTAATGTCATTATTGTAATTGGAAATGAAAATACTTGTAAAAATGGTTTTACAATTGCGTTTAAAACAGCTAAAGCTACAACTACCCATAAGGCTGATGACCAGCTCTCGATGTTAACTCCTGGTATAAAATATTCGGTTAACATAACCAATACTGTTGATACAAGTAATCTGATTATAAAATTTACCATATGAAATTAAATTGAAAAAAGCACTTACAAATATTTGTAGTGCTTTTTATTTATAAATTTAGTTTGATGCTTTAATTGTAACTCCAGGATAGTTTCCAGGAACTAGTAATGGAATGTGTGATTTATAATGCTTGTTAATTACCTGAATAATTTCATTGGCAACAAAAGCATATCCTCTCGGATTAGGATGAATTCCATCTAAAGAAAACATAACAACATTCATATTTCCTAAACCTTGAAAATAATCTGCAGTATAAATTTGTCCGTCTGCAACACGAATTCCAGCAACTAATTTAGACATCATTTCATTCATGTCTGCAACAGCCAAGCCTTTACTTGCTGCAATAGATTTGATTGTGTTATTGAAGGCGTCCGTAGCAGTTTTAATTTCGTCTTGTTCTTGTGGAATTAGAGTGTACATATCGTCTAAAGGATAAGTTACTCCCATTTTTCCAAAAACATCTTGATATGGAGCAGGTAAAGCTGCAATTAATGGAGAAGTTGAAGTTTTACCGATGATAGAACTTGTATTCAAAACAAATAAATCTTGTTTAGTCGCATGACGTGCTTGTCCGTAAATTTGGCCTAAAACTGTAGCTAAAGGAGCAAACTGTGCATCTTGACTTAAAATAGAAGTTAATTGTGTAGATAAATTCGGTAAAGTTTCATCCTTAATTAATAAAGGGTTGCCACCTGTTGTTGAAAATAATTGAATACGGTCACCTGCGCCTAAATAAGTTAAAGCACCTTTTAATTTTGTTACTAATTCATTCAATTGAGCAACGGTTGCTTCACCGCCAAGTGCTTGTGATGTTAATGGATTATATGGTACTGTTGTGAAATGTGGAATTGTAGTAACATATGGAACTGTTGCTACAACACCTTTTGCTCCATTAGCAGTTAATGCGTTTGTTATTGAAGAATATACTTGTGCAAAAACATTCGGATCAGTAATATCATTTCCACCATAAGTAGAAGGGTCGTAATTACCTTGTTGGTTTACTCCAGTTCCTCCAGATAAAGCGTAAGATAAAACATCGTTACTTCCAATCCAGTTTGTGAAGAATGTTGCATTCATAGATAAGGCATCTTCTAAAACAGTTACGTTAGGAGATGTAGCCATTCTTACAAAATAAGGATTTGCTTTTCCTAAAGCTACTCCACCAATATTTCCATAACCTTGAGCTAATAAATGATATGATTTTGCTCCAGGAACTCCCATATTATTAAAAGCTTTTGTTTGAAGTTGACTTACTTCAATAGTTGGTACTCCTGCGATATTTTCTGGACTGCCCGTACTCATGTTTATAATCATTCGGGTAGAACCAATAACATTTCCGCCTAATAATAGACCTCCAATGTCATTAACATCATCTGCAAAAGATGGTTGAGTAAATTCTCCACCTCCAACAACTTTTAATTGTTTAGCAAGTAAGTTAGGAAATGAGAATTGTTGACCAGAACGATACATTGTTCCGTCCATGTATCCAGAAGTTAAAGAATTTCCTACAGCAACATATCTTGAAAAATCTGCTTCGCCGGCTGAATAAGTTCCGTTTGAGATTTCATCGTCGAACTCTGGTTTACAAGATGAAAAACCTGCAGCAATTGCTGCTAAAAGTAAAATTTGATATTTTTTCATAAACCTTCAATTAAAAATTATAAGATAGACCTAAACCAAGTGAGTAAGCTCCTGAACGGTATGTTCCACCGAAAGAAACTGGATTTCCGTCTTCCATGAAGTAATCGTAAGAATTATTTGTTTCTTTGAAGTGAAGAACAGTTGCAGAGAAATCAACTCCTAATCTTGATGTAACTTTGTAAGTGAATCCTAAAGTTCCAGCTATTGCATCATTTCTTGGAGTTTCAGGCGCAAAATATCCGTCTTGAACAGGTGAGAAGTCATAATATCCTCCAATACGAGCTGAGAATTTTTCAGTTGGTTCATATTGAACTCCGGCACGAATTGTACTTGAGTTTTTATAATTTCTAGGGTTAACTGAAGTAGGAATGTTCGGGTCTTCAAACTCGATAGTTAAGTTTTCATACGCATTCCAAAACGTATAATTATAATCAACAGCCGCTAACCATTGTTTGTTAATTTGGTAAGAAAAACCAAGAGTTAACTCTGCCGGTAGAGGCATAGTTGCGTTAAATTTGCCATCTTTATAAATTGATTGAGCGAATGTTGGCATGTCATGAAATTTTGCATCTCCACCTTTTGCTTTCATATCAATTTGAGAACGATAATTAACACCAAATGTTACATAATCATCTAATTTAGCTGTTAAACCAACGTTATATCCCCAAGCGTGTACTCCATTTGCATCAATGGTAACGTCTGAACGGTTTAGGCCAGAATCATCAGTCATACTGCGTGTTAAGTTTCGGTTGAATTTTACACCTCCGTTAACATAAATTAAACCAGCTCCGATGCTTACTGCATCAGTGATCTTATATGAAACTGTTGGTTGGAAAAAGAACGATTTTAAATCGATATTATTAACTAAATGTGATCCTTGCCAATCTTGATCCCAATTAACAGCACTTCCGTATGGAGTATAGATAGCTAAACCAACAGAGAATTTATCGTTAACTTGATAGTTTCCGTAAAAATAAATTGGTGTACCTGTGTTAGAAGTTTCGTTTTTCCAATTATAAGTTTTGTTTTGAAATTTTACATCTGAAGTTAATGCGGTAACTCCTGCAGAAAAACTCCATTTATCTTTCAAAAAAGTTCCGTTTGCTGGGTTAAAGAAAATACTTTCAGCATTTTGACCTATGACAGCAACTCCGGTATGTCCCATTGCTAGCTGTCTTTGCCCTTGCATACTGATTCGGTATCCTCCTGCGAAAACGCTTGATGAAATCAAGGTTAACAGAGAGATTGCTAATAGTCTGTTTTTATTCATAAATTTTACATTTATAGTTTCATAATTTCAAATATATAACAAAATGTTAATCTTGCAATAATTTTGAATAAAATTATAGATATAAAAAAAAATATAATTTTACTTTGAATTAATTGATAAATTGAATTGTTTTTTCGAAAAATTCACTTGGGTTTTCTGCATGAAGCCAATGGCCAGAATTTGAAATTATTTCTAAAATAGCATTAGGGAAATGGTAATGAATATCTTCTAAATCTGATTCTTGAATGTATTTAGATTTATCTCCTTTTAGAAATAAAGTTGAGCCAGCAAATTTTTTATTTTCACTTAAAGCTTCTCCGATTGCACGATCGTTTGAATTGAAAACTTCTAAATTAAATCTAAATCCAAAAGATTCTGGTGTTACTCTGTGAACGTTTTTCATTAAGAATTGTAAGGTTCCGTAATCTTTAACGTAATCTTGCATTACTTCTTCAATGTGTTTTCTAGAATTAATTTTAGAGAAATCTACTGCGTTTAAAGCTTGCATCACATCTTGATGATGAGGTTGATATTCTCTTGGAGCGATATCAGCAATAATAAGTTTTTCAATTTTTTCAGGATAATCACAGGCGAAATTCATTGCGATTTTTCCTCCCATCGAATGTCCTAAAAGTATAAATTGATCAATTTTTTTTTCTGTAACATATTCTAATACATCTTGAACCATCACATCGTAATTAAATTCGTTTGAATGAAAGCTGCGGCCGTGATTTCTCATGTCAAGTAAATGCATTTCAAAACCTTCTGCAGCAAATTGTGTAGCTAAAGTTTTCCAATTGTCAGACATGCCTAAAAAACCATGAATAATTACAAAAGGGCTTCCTGAACCTTCAATTTTAGAATAAATCATAATTATTTCATTTTTTGTTGGTACATTCTAACTACGTTTTCAATTCCTAAATATAATGATTCAGAAATTAAAGCATGTCCTATAGAAACTTCTAACAGACCAGGAATGTTGTTTTTGAAAAATTCAATATTTTCTAAACTTAAATCGTGACCAGCATTAACACCTATACCTAATTCGTTAGCTAATTCAGCTGCTTTAGTATAAGGCTCAATAGCTTTTTCATTTCCTAAACTGTATTGATAAGCGAATTCTTCAGTGTATAACTCAATTCGGTTGGTTCCGGTTTCTTTTGCACCTTCAATCATTTCTAAAACAGGATCAACAAAAATAGAAGTACGAATTCCTTTTTTCTGAAACTCAGCAACAACTTCCTTTAAATAAGATTGATGTTTAATGGTGTCCCAACCTGCATTTGAAGTCAAAGCATTTATAGCGTCTGGTACTAAAGTAACCTGAGTTGGTGTGCATTCAAAAACTAAGTTCATGAAATCGTCCATTGGGTTTCCTTCAATGTTGTATTCTGTATGTACAATTTTTACTAAGTCTCTTGCGTCTTGATAACGAATATGACGTTCGTCTGGACGAGGATGAATAGTGATTCCTTCTGCTCCGTAAGACTGAACATCGGTTGCAAATTGTAATAAGTTTGGAACGTTACCACCTCGAGAATTTCTTAATGTGGCAATTTTATTTATGTTTACAGATAGTTTCGTCATTTTTAATTATTTTATTACAAAAATACAAAGTAAATATTAAGGTGAATTAGTATATTTTTAATTATTTTGCAGAGGTAAATTTTATGCTATGATGGTACTTCATGATTTTATAAGAAAAAAAATTAGCTTTTTGTCTTTAGAGAGTTCATTCTCTGAAGTTGTTGATTTTTTAATTGCCGAAAATTTATCTCATTTTCCAGTGGTTAAAAATGATGTTTTTTTAGGTAATTTATCTTTAAATGATGCAGAAACGTTTGAAGCAGATGACAAAATAGATAAATCTTTAGAAGTTCTCGAAGTTTTTTATGCAAGAGATTCTTTTTCTTGGTTTGAAGTTTTAGAAATTTCTTCAAAAAACCAGTCGAATATTATACCGGTTTTAAATAAAGAAAATCAATATTTAGGTGCGTATTTGTTAGAAGATGTAATTGCGTTTTTTAACGAAACGCCTTTTCTTAAGGAGTCTGGAACCACAATCATAGTTCAAAAAGGAATTTACAATTTTAGTTTGAGTCAAATTTCGCAAATTTTCGAATCGAACAACGCAAAGATTTTCGGTTTGTTTGTTAGTGAGTTATCCGATCAAATGGCTCAGATTATTATAAAAACAACATCGGTAAACATTAATGAAATAATTCAAACCTTGAGACGTTATGAATATCAAGTGATTTCAGAGCATCTTG
>NZ_CANRNX010000088.1 GCF_947632075.1 uncultured Flavobacterium sp. | reverse complement strand
GATATTATTGTGGGAGGTTTTTATTTTTTACCTAATAGTTTATATTATAACTTTACAATTAAATTAAGAAAAAATGGCAAATCATCAGTCAGCTTTAAAAAGAATCAGAAGCAACGAGAAAAAAAGAGTGTTAAACAGATATCAGCACAAAACTACACGTAATGCAATTAAAGCTTTACGTTTGATTAGTGACAAAGCTGAAGCTTCTGCAAAATTAGTTGTTGTAACATCTATGGTCGATAAATTAGCAAAGAAAAATATCATTCACGCTAATAAAGCTTCAAACTTAAAATCTAAGTTAACAAAACATGTTGCAGCACTTTAATCTGCAGAAATTATAAAAATACAATAATTATAAGCTCTCAATTAAACGAGAGCTTTTCTTGTTATTTTCTTAATAAAATTCAAGAAAAATTCAAATACTTTATATGACTCAAATTAGAAACATTGCTATTATAGCACACGTTGACCACGGAAAAACTACAATGGTTGACAAAATTATGTATCATTGTCAATTATTTAAAGAAAAAGAAAACACTGGTGATCTTGTTTTAGACAATAATGATATTGAACGCGAAAGAGGGATCACAATCGTGTCTAAAAACGTTTCAGTTGAATATAAAGGAACTAAAATCAATATTATTGATACTCCAGGTCACGCGGATTTTGGTGGTGAGGTTGAGCGTGTATTAAACATGGCAGATGGAGTATTACTTATTGTTGATGCTTTTGAAGGTCCAATGCCTCAAACACGATTTGTGCTACAAAAAGCTATCGAGTTAGGTTTAAAGCCTTGTGTAGTTGTAAATAAAGTAGATAAAGAAAACTGTACACCAGACGAAGTTCATGAAAAAGTTTTTGACTTAATGTTTGAATTAGGTGCTGAAGAATGGCAGTTAGATTTCCCTGCGGTTTATGGATCTGCTAAGAATAATTGGATGTCTACAGATTGGAAAGTTCAAACAGATTCTTTAGAGCCTTTATTAGAAATGGTAATTAATCATATTCCTGCTGCTCAAGAATTAGAAGGAACTCCGCAAATGTTAATTACATCTCTTGATTATTCTTCTTTTACAGGTCGTATCGCAGTTGGTCGTTTACACCGTGGAACTTTAAAAGAAGGTATGCAAGTTTCTTTAATTAAACGTGATGGAACTATCGTGAAATCTAAAATTAAAGAATTATATACTTTTGAAGGTTTAGGAAAACGTAAAGTTGAGCAAGTAAGAGCTGGAGATATCTGTGCTATTACTGGTATTGAAGGTTTTGAAATTGGAGATTGTATCGCTGATATAGAAAATCCAGAAGGATTAAAAACGATATCTATCGATGAGCCAACAATGAGTATGTTGTTTACAATTAACGATTCACCATTCTTTGGTAAAGAAGGTAAATTTGTTACCTCTCGTCATATTAAAGAACGTTTAGCTAAAGAATTAGAGAAAAACTTAGCTTTACGTGTTGATGAAACAGATTCAGCTGATAAATTTATGGTTTTTGGTCGTGGTGTTCTTCACTTGTCTGTTTTAATTGAAACTATGCGTCGTGAAGGATATGAATTACAAATTGGTCAACCACAAGTTATTATCAAAGAGATTGATGGTGTAAAATGTGAACCAATTGAAGAATTAACTATCGATATTCCTGAAAACATTTCTGGACGTGCGGTTGAGTTTGTAACTTTACGTAAAGGTGAATTGTTATCAATGGAACCAAAAGGAGATCGTATGGTAATTAAATTTATTATCCCTTCTCGTGGTATCATCGGATTACGTAATCAAATATTAACAGCTTCTGCTGGTGAGGCGATCATGGCGCACCGTTTCTTAGAGTATCAACCATATAAAGGTGAAATTTCTGGTCGTAATAATGGATCTTTAATTTCTATGGAAAACGGAAAAGCAATTCCTTATTCTATTGATAAATTACAAGATCGCGGTAAATTCTTTGTTGATCCGAACGAAGATATTTACGAAGGGCAAGTAATTGGTGAAAACTCACGTTCAGATGATATGACTGTGAATGTAACTAAAACTAAAAAATTATCAAACGTACGTTCTTCAGGAGCAGATGATAAAGCAAGAATTATTCCTGCAATCAAGTTCTCTTTAGAAGAAGCTTTGGAATACATCCAAAAAGATGAGTACGTTGAGGTAACTCCTAAATCGTTACGTTTAAGAAAAATTTTATTAAACGAAAACGATAGAAAACGTAATAAAATGGATTAATTTTTTAATAAATCAAAAAAGCCTGAAATTCTTATTTTTCAGGCTTTTTTTTATGCTTTATACTTTTAAAAAATTATATTTGTTTTATGCAATTATCTGTTATAATATTAAACTACAACGTAAAAAACTTTTTAGAAGCTTGTATAAAAAGTGTTCAAAAAGCTATTCAAAATATAGATGCAGAAATCATTGTAGTAGATAATAATTCTACCGATGGTTCAAGAGAAATGATGAAGCTTGTGTTTCCAGAAATTTCTTATTTGTTTAACGATTATAATGCAGGTTTTCCAAAAGGAAATAATCAAGGTGTAGCTCTTGCAAAAGGGAAGTATTTGTGCATTTTGAATCCAGATACAATAGTTGCCGAACAAACTTTTACATCAATTTTCAAGCATATTCAGAATCTTTCTAATTTTGGTATTTTAGGATGTAAGTTAATTGATGGTTCAGGTAATTTTCTACCGGAGAGCAAACGCGGAATTCCAACACCTTGGGTTGCATTTACTAAAGTTTTAGGATTATATAAATTCTTTCCAAATTCTAAACTGTTTAATAAATATTATGCACAAAATATTTCCGAAACCGAAAATGGAAAAGTAGATATTTTAGTTGGAGCTTTTATGTTTTTAGAACGTGAACTATATCTAAAAGTTGGTGGTTTTGATGAAGGTTGTTTTATGTATTCAGATGATATTGATTTATCGTATTTAAGTTTAAAGGAAGGCAAGCAGAATTATTATTTTTCCGAAGTTTCATGTATTCATTTCAAAGGAGAGAGTACTTTGAAAGATGGAGCTTATATGAATCGTTTTAAAGAAGCTATGCAATTTTTTTATCGTAAACATTTTTCATCTTCGATTATTTTTGATGCTATGATGGATGTTGGAATTTCATTATTTGCATTAAAGAAGAAAACTGAAATAGTAAAAGAAAAATATAAACCAGAAAAATATCTTCTTTTAACTAAAGATATTCAACATATAAATGAAATAAATGGTATTTCTGTTGTAGAATTCTCTGATTTTGATGAATTAATTTTTTATTTAGAAAAAAATATCCAAAAGAACTTAGAAATATTATATGATTCTAACTATTTTTCTCACGATTTATATATAAAAACTCTGGAACGATTTAAGAATTTAGGATTTACTTTCAAGTTAAAACCTGCAAATTCTGAATTTTTTTTAGGAAGTAATGATAAAAATGATAGAGGTGAAGTTCTATTTTTGAAATAATCTGAAAATTTCAATTTTGTTAGAAAAAACCGAAAATAATATTAAATTTGTAAAACTATTGATTAAACACAACTTTTGATTAAATATATGGCAAAGTTTGAATTGAAATTACCTAAGATGGGTGAAAGTGTTGCGGAAGCAACGATTACAAATTGGGTTAAAAACGTTGGAGATACTGTTGAGCAAGACGAAACAGTTGTTGAAATTGCTACCGATAAGGTAGATAGCGAAGTTCCTTCTGAAGTTTCTGGAACAATCGTTGAAGTACTTTTCAGTGTTGACGATGTGGTTCAAGTAGGACAAACTATTGCTATTATTGAAACCGAAGGTGGTGATATTGCTGTTTCAGCTCCAGAAGCTAAAGTTGAAGTTGCTGCTGCTCATGTTGAAAAAACTGTAGAAGTTGCTAAAGAAATTACAGCACAAGATTTTTCTTCTTCTGATAAATTCTTTTCTCCATTGGTAAAAAATATTGCTAAAGAAGAAGGTGTTTCTATGGCTGAGTTAGAAGCTATGAACGGAACAGGTAAAGATGGAAGAATTACAAAAACTGATATTTTAGATTACGTTAAAAATAGAGGCTCACAGCCTGCTGTTACTGCTCCAGCTAAACAAGTTGTTGCTTCAACTCCAGCACCAGCTGCGACTCAAATTGTTGCAAAAGCAGCTCCAGTTTCTGTAAACGGACAAGACGAAATCGTTGAGATGGACCGTATGCGTAAGTTAATTTCGCATCATATGGTTCAGTCAGTTCAAACAGCTGCTCACGTACAATCGTTTATCGAAGTAGATGTGACAAACATCGTTAAATGGAGAACTAAAATGAAAGGTATCTATGAAAAACGTGATGGTGAAAAATTAACTTTCACTCCAATTTTCATGGAAGCGGTTGCAAAAGCATTAAAAGATTTCCCAATGATGAATATTTCTGTTGATGGGGATTACATCATCAAACGTAAAAACATCAATTTAGGAATGGCTGCTGCTTTACCAAACGGAAATTTAATTGTTCCTGTAATTAAAAATGCAGATCAATTAAACTTAGTTGGTATGGCAAAAGCGGTTAACGATTTAGCAAACCGTGCTAGAATGGGTAAATTAAAACCAGACGATACGCAAGGTGGAACTTATACAGTTACTAACGTTGGTACTTTTGGTTCTGTTTTTGGAACTCCAATTATCAATCAGCCACAAGTTGGAATTTTAGCTTTAGGTGCAATTCGTAAAGTACCTGCAGTTATTGAAACTCCAGAAGGAGATTTTATCGGAATTCGTCAAAAAATGTTCTTATCACATTCATACGACCACCGTGTAGTTGATGGTTCATTAGGAGGACAGTTCGTTCAAAGAGTTGCTCATTATTTAGAAACATTTGATGTAAATAGAGATTCTTAATATAGATTTAAACCTGAAGTGAAAACTTCAGGTTTTTTTTTATACTATTGTTAATGTTATGTTTATTTTTAAACTTCATATTCATTGATGTTTGCTTTTTTTGTAACTTAGAGTAGTTCTTAGTTAATTTTTTGAATTAATACTTTTAAAGAATGATTTTATTGTTTAATTATAAAATAGGTTATAATGAATATTAAGAATGTTACAGTTGCAGGTACAGGTGTTTTAGGAAGTCAAATTGCTTTTCAAACTGCGTTTAAAGGATTCAATGTTTCTGCTTACGATATAAATGATGAAGCTCTAGAAAATGCTAAGGTGAAGTTTAAAACTCTTCAACAAAGATATATTGATGACAAATATGGAACGCAAGAAGAAGTTGATGCTGCATTAAGTCGTATAACTTTATTTGCAGATTTAGCTGAAGCTACTAAAAATGCTGATTTAGTTATTGAAGCAGTTCCAGAGTTACTTCAAATTAAAGAAAAATTTTACACAGAGCTTTCAAAATTAGCAAAACCTAATACAATTTTTGCTTCGAATTCATCAACGATGATACCAAGTCAGATTGTTGGATTTACTGATCGTTCGGATAAATATTTACATTTGCATTTTGCAAACGAAATATGGAGATTAAACATTGCTGAAATTATGAAACATGATGGAACTTCAGATGAAGTTTTTAATGAAGTAATTGATTTTGCAAAAGCAATTGCAATGGTTCCAATTCCACTTTATAAAGAACAACCAGGTTACGTTTTAAATACCCTTTTGGTTCCTTATTTATCTGCCGCTATGCAATTAGTCGTTGACGGAATTGCTGAGCCTAAAATCGTTGATAAAACTTGGATGATTTCTACCGGTGCTCCTTTAGGTCCATTTGCTTTTTTAGATATTATTGGGCCAAATACACCTTACAATTTATATAAGGCAAAAGGTGAAGCAGGTGATGAGATGGCAGCCAAAGCTGCAAAATGGATAAAAGAAGAATTTTTAGATAAAGGTAAAATGGGAACAGCTAATGGAAAAGGTATTTACAATTATCCAGAACCAGAATATTCTAAAACTGATTTTTTAAAATAGATTAATGTAATAAAGAAAGCGCTCATAGAGCGCTTTCTTTATTATAGAAGTAATTTTTTTATTAGTAGAATTGTCTTAAATTTAGGAAGCAATTTATAGTTTAATTTGGTTCAAAAATTATATGTTTAGACACATTGGTGAAACAAGAACTTTTCGTCATAATTTAAGTATTGCATCACTGTTATCATTTGTTGCGGGTATAGTTAATGTTGTTGGCTTTTTGGCAGTTCAAAAAATCACAACTAACGTTACAGGCCACTTTGCATTTTTAATCGATGAAGTATTTAATCTAAATTTTTTGAAAGGAATAACTTTCTTTCTTTATGTTTTTTTCTTTTTGTTAGGATCTTTTATTTCAAGTTTAATTGTTCAATTAGTTTCTAGAAAAAATAAAAAATATATTTATTTAGTTCCAGTTTTACTTGAAAGTTTAATACTTTTTTCTATTCCAAATTTTTCGAAAATATTATATCATTTTCCAGATGTTTTGGCTTTTACTTTGCTTTTTGCTATGGGATTACAAAATTCTTTAGTAACGAACATTTCGAAATCAGTTGTAAGAACAACTCATCTAACTGGACTTTTTACAGATTTAGGAATTGAATTTTCCCAACTTTTCTTTATAAAAGAGAAGTTTATTAAGAAAAATATAATATCCTCTATCCGATTAAGATTAACTATTATTCTATCTTTTTTTGTTGGAGGAATAATTAGTGGATTTATGTTTCCAAAATTTCAATTACATGTTTTATCTTTTGCAGCTTCTATTTTAGTTCTTGGAGCAACTTTCGATTACTTAAAATACGGAGTTTTACAAATTAAACGAAAGTATGTTAATAAAAATCATTAGATTTTTTAGTTGTTAAACTCTAATTGTTTGATAAAATAAGAAGGTGTGAGTCCAGTGATTTTTTTAAAATGAGTCGAAAATGTTTTTTCGTTAACAAAACCGTATAGTTCAGAAAGTTCAGAAATTGTTTTGTTTCTTAATTCAAGATCTATTGTTAAATCAGTTAGTAATTGATTGATTCTTAGTTTGTTGATGTAATTTAAAAAATTGTCTTTGTGTTCGTTTAATATACCAGACAAAGTGGTTCTGTTTGTTCCTAATTTAATAGCCAGATCTTCTAATTTTAAAGGTTCTAAAAAACCTTTTTCTTCTTCAAATTTTTCAAGAAGTTTTAATAATTTTATTTCAGTATTGTTAGTGTTTTGAAATTCTTTTTCTAATAAATTAGACTCAATTATTTGTTTATCTGACTCATCATTAATTTGTAATAGCCACAACTTCATCTGACAGTTAGGGGTTAAAAATAATTGTCAGTTATTCTCTAAAATCCTTACT
>NZ_CANRNX010000087.1 GCF_947632075.1 uncultured Flavobacterium sp. | reverse complement strand
TGTAGCTCAGTTGGTTAGAGCGTCGGATTGTGGTTCCGAAGGTCGCGGGTTCGAGACCCGTCTCCCACCCAAAAAGCTCAGAGTTGGCTTTTCAAATAAAACTCCCAAACGGTGGTTGTAGCTCAGTTGGTTAGAGCGTCGGATTGTGGTTCCGAAGGTCGCGGGTTCGAGACCCGTCTCCCACCCAAAAGCTCAGAGTTGGCTTTTCAAATAAAACTCTCAAACGGTGGTTGTAGCTCAGTTGGTTAGAGCGTCGGATTGTGGTTCCGAAGGTCGCGGGTTCGAGACCCGTCTCCCACCCAAAAAGCGGTTCATTTTGAATCGCTTTTTTTTTGCAGATTTTTAAAGATTTGGATATGGAAGAAAGAAACGGAAATCATGTAATAGAAAAAGAACGTGTAGAATATGATTTTGATATTTGTGAAGAATTAGCTTTTGAAGTCTTTGAGCTAACTCAAGAAGAAAGTCAGGTAATTGTTCATTTTAAAGTGAAATCAGCAGAAGATGATGATGCAGCTCGAATTTGGAAAACTACTTACTTAATTGATGCTGCAACAGGAGTGAGGTATCCTTTGGTTCATGCCGAAGGAATATCTTATGCACCTGATTGGACGATGATTCCAAAAAATAAACCTCTACAATTTACTTTGATTTTTAAAGGTTTGCCGAAAAAATGTAAATTATTTCATTTAATAGAAATGATTCCTGAGCCAGGAGGTTTTGAATTCAGAAATATCCCAAGAAATTCGTCAGATATTTATTTGGTAACAATGTAAAAGAGCTTTATTTAATTTTAAAGCTCTTTTTTATTGAATTTTAAACAAACTTATGTTAATAATAATGTCTTTTCTGATTGAAATTTTGCTTAAAATTACGTATATTAGCCGTTATTTATTGATATAAACAAACATATATAATTATGATGTCTGAAGGAGAAAAGTTAATTCCTATAAACATCGAAGACGAAATGAAATCATCGTACATTGATTATTCGATGTCGGTAATTGTTTCCAGAGCGCTTCCTGATGTTCGAGATGGTTTAAAACCTGTTCATAGAAGAGTTTTATTCGGAATGCACGAATTAGGTGTAACTGCAAATAAACCTCATAAAAAATCAGCTAGAATTGTAGGTGAGGTTCTAGGTAAATTTCACCCTCACGGAGATTCTTCAGTTTATGATGCTATGGTTCGTATGGCTCAAGATTGGAGTTTAAGATATCTTTTAGTTGACGGACAAGGTAACTTCGGATCTGTAGATGGAGATAGCCCTGCTGCTATGCGTTATACTGAAGCTAGAATGAGAAAAATGGCTGAAGAAATCATTGCAGATTTGGATAAAGAAACTGTTGATTTTCAACCAAACTTTGACGACACTTTAGAAGAACCTAAAGTAATGCCTACGAAAATTCCAACTTTATTAGTTAACGGAGCTTCTGGTATTGCTGTTGGTATGGCTACGAATATGGCTCCACATAACTTAAATGAAGTTGTTGATGGTACTTTAGCTTATATTGATAATAACGATATCGAGATTGATGAATTAATGCAATACATCAAAGCTCCTGATTTCCCTACAGGTGGAGTTATTTATGGTTACGAGGGTGTTCGTGAAGCTTTTAAAACAGGTCGTGGACGTATAATTATGCGTGCAAAGGCAAGTTTTGAAACTGTTGATGGTAGAGAATGTATTATCGTTACAGAAATTCCTTATCAAGTTAATAAGGCAGAAATGATTAAAAAAACTGCTGAATTAGTTAACGATCATAAGATTGAAGGAATTTCTAATATTCGTGATGAATCCGATAGAAAAGGAATGCGTATCGTTTATATTTTAAAACGAGATGCAATTCCAAACATCGTATTAAACTTACTTTATAAGTATACTCAATTACAATCATCTTTCAGTGTAAATAACATTGCATTGGTAAATGGTCGTCCTGAAATGTTGAATTTAAAAGATTTAATTTATCATTTCGTTGAACACCGTTTTGAAGTTGTAACAAGAAGAACGCAATTCGAATTAAGAAAAGCACAAGAAAGAGCTCATATTTTAGAAGGTTTAATTATAGCTTCAGATAATATTGATGAAGTGATTGCAATTATTAGAAGTTCTAAAAATGCAGATGAAGCTCGTGAACGTTTAATTGAACGTTTTTCACTTTCTGAAATTCAAGCACGTGCAATTGTTGAAATGCGTTTACGTCAATTAACAGGACTGGAACAAGATAAATTACGTGCAGAGTACGAAGATATCATGAAGTTAATTGAATATTTAGAATCGTTATTAGCAAGTAAAGAATTACTTATGGGAGTAATTAAAGATGAGCTTGTTGAAATTCGTGATAAATATGGTGACGCGCGTCGTTCTCAAATTGAATATGCAGGTGGTGAAATGAATATTGAAGATTTAATTGCAGATGAACAAGTAGTTATTACAATTTCACATGCAGGTTACATCAAACGTACACCACTTTCAGAATACAAAACTCAAAATAGAGGAGGAGTAGGACAAAAATCTGCTGGAACAAGAGATCAAGATTTCTTAGAGCATATGTATGTTGCAACAAACCACCAGTACATGTTGTTCTTTACACAAAAAGGAAAATGTTTCTGGATGCGTGTTTATGAAATTCCAGAAGGAAGTAAACAAGCTAAAGGAAGAGCAATTCAAAATATTATCAATATTGAAAATGATGATAAAGTAAAAGCATTCATTTGTACTCAAGACTTAAAAGACGAAGAATACATCAATAGCCATTATGTAATTATGGCAACAAAACAAGGTCAAGTTAAGAAAACGTCACTTGAACAATATTCTCGTCCACGTTTAAATGGTATTAATGCTATTACTATTAAAGAAGACGATGAATTATTAGAAGCTAAATTAACAGATGGTAATTCAAAAGTTTTAATTGCTGCAAGATCTGGAAAATTAGTTCGTTTTGATGAAGCTAAAACACGTCCGATGGGAAGAACCGCATCTGGTGTTCGTGGAATTACTTTAGCAGATGAAAAAGACGAAGTAATCGGAATGGTTGCTGTTAGTGATTTAAATAGTGAAATATTAGTAGTTTCTGAAAATGGATACGGAAAACGTTCTGCATTAGAAGAGTATCGTGAAACTAACCGTGGTGGAAAAGGTGTGAAAACTATGAACATCACTGAAAAAACAGGATTGTTAGTTTCTATTGGATCTGTTACAGATAACGATGATTTAATGATTATTAATAAATCAGGTTTAACTATTCGTATTCGCGTTTCTGATTTACGTATTATGGGACGTGCTACTCAAGGAGTTCGTTTAATTAATATTAAAGGTAACGACTCAATTGCTGCGGTTGCTAAAGTAATGAAAGACGAAGATGAAGAAGTTGTAATTGATACAGATGCTTTAGTTGCTCCTGAAGATGCTGAAGTTTTACCTCCTGTTGAAGATGAAATTGAAGCTGAAGAAATCATCGAAGATGATGAGTTAGAAAACGAAGATGAAAACTCTGAAGAATAGTTAAAATGAAGAATAAAATATACGCTATTGGAATAGCTTTAGTTTCTTTATCGGCTTTTGCTCAAAAAGCTGAATTAAGAGAAGCTTCTAAATTAATTGATAAGAAAAATTATACTGAAGCTATAACTGCTTTGCAAAAAGTTGAATCTTTATTAAGTTCAGCTACTGATGAACAAAAGGCAGAATATTATTTCTTAACTGGACAAACAGCTTTAGAATTGGCAGCAAGTCAAGATCAAGAAAAAAACGTTGTTAAAGCAGTTAATGCATTTAAAAAAGTTTATGAAATAGAAAAAGTTTCAAAAAACAATAAATATACTGCTAAGTCAGAGCCAATTACAAATGCTTTATTATCACAAATTATCAATTCTGCTGTAGCAGATAATGGAAATAGTAAATTTGTAGATGCATCAAGAAAATTTGATTTAGGTTTTCAGTTAAGTCCAAAAGACACGGTTTATTTATATTACGCGGCTTCTACTGCTATCAATGCTGGTGATTATGATTTTGCAGAAAGTAAATACAAAGAATTAATAGATTTAAATTACGATGGTTCTTCTGTTTATTACACAGCTGTTGAGAAATCAAGCGGTGCTTTACAATCATTTGGTGAAGACAAAAAAATGCGTGATTTATTAGTACGTCAAGGTACTCATCAGCAACCTAAAATAGTTAATGAACCAAGTAAAAGAGCTGAAATTCTTAAGAACCTTTCTTTAATTTTAATGAATAAAGAAAATTATTCTGAAGCAGAAGCTTATATCACTAAAGCTTATAAAGACAATCCAAATGATAACGATGTTTTAATGAGTTTATTGAATTTGTATAGTCAAACAAATCGTCATGATAAGTTTGTAGAAATTGCAAACGCTGCTTTAGCTAAAAATCCTAATAATGCTTTATTGAATTATAATTTAGGAATTATTTCTTCTAACGAAGGTAAAGATGAAGAAGCTAAAGCGTATTTTACAAAAGCAATTCAAATTGATCCGAAATTAGAAAATGCATACTTAGGTTTAGCTAATTTAGTATTAAAGCAAGATGCTGAAATTACTAATGAGATGAATAATACTGGAATCTCAAATGCGGGTCAACAAAAATTTAAAGCTTTAAAACAAAAGAAAATAGGTGTTTACAAAGAAGCTTTAGATTATTTATTAAAAGCAAAACAGTTTAACAGCGAAAACGAATCAATAAATAGTTTGATTGAAGAAATTCAGAATTATTTAGATTCAGAGAAATAATTAAAAAATCCCTTTAGAGCATTCTAAAGGGATTTTTTGTTTTAGTATTTTGATATTTTTTTTCCTGTAAATTTTTCAATCTCAGCAAAGATGGCATCAATGTTTAGTGGTTTTAAATCGGTATTGCTTTTTAACCAGTTTGAATTTAATTCTACTAAATTTTCTTCTAATGTTTTGAAATCGTAATTTTGTAATTGTTTGACAATTTCATTTTCTGCTGAATAATCATTTTCTAAGAAAGCTTCTAAATCAGAATCAGCAAAAGTTTCTGTTTTTTCACACATTTCTTCAAAATAAGATAAATGCTCTTCAGCTTGCATTTTTTCAAGTCCAGTTGCAATAAGCTCTAAAATATCACTTGCAAAACCAATGTTCCAAATAAATTTTGCAAAATTCTCGTTTTGCATTTGCGTTAAGTAATAATCTACATAATAACTAATAACTGCATCATCGTGAATTTCATCAAAATCGATTCCTTCTTCACGTAAAACATTTATGATACTAATGTTAGAAGCTATTACTTTATATGGATCGTTATCGTTATATGAATTTTCTGAAACCAGAATTTTCTTAAGTTTTTTCTTTTTGAACATTATTATTTAAAATTATATTTCTCTTTCAGATTTGAAAGTTGATTTTCGTTTATTGGAACAAATTTAAATAATGTATCTGGAAATTGAATAGTTCCGTTTGCAAAAAAAGGAATTTGTGAATAATAAGAAACCATTCCTGTTCCTAATTTCATTTGATTATTTTCTTTCAATAAAACAAATGGTTTCGTGAATTTTGATTTTCTTCTAGAAACGTATTTATTTCTTCCTTTTAAAGTATCGCTAATAATTTCTCCAGAAACATTTCCTAAATCAAAAGTTCGGTCTTTATAAATCACCAAATATTTTCCAACGAACTGATTATCGATTTCAGAAAGTTTTAAATAAGCTGTGTCATTTTTATCGTACGAAATTGCTCTATAATATTTTTCTTCTTCATTTCGATTACTACAAGAACAAAGAATAAAAAATACTATAATAAATGATATTGTTTTCAAAATTTATTTTTTATTTTTTTAAAATTATAATTTTTATCACCAATACTTAAAACCATTATTTCGTTTGTCAAATCAAATTCGACTTTAATATGTCTATGTTTAAAACTATTTTCTTTAATTGGATTTAATGCGAATTTTTCTTCTCCCTCAAATTGAACTTCTCCATATAAATCTTGATCTATGTTATAGAAAATAATATTCGGAAAATTATCAGATTCATACGTACCTACATATTTATTTATAACTTCATCACTTAAAAAAATAGGTTTAGGAAAATTTAGTTCATATAAACTATTTACAATACCGTCATAAAAAGCATCTAATATATTTCGATTACCATTAATGTTAATTGCAATGGAAATTTTATCTTTTTCATTATATCTTAAAAAAGTATGACTACCCAATGAATCGCCTCCGTGTCCTAAAAATAAATGTTCATAATAAAATGTGCGAGTTAATCCTCTACCTCCAAAAGATTCGTTTTCTTCTGGTTTCATCATTTCTATTGATTCTTTGCTAATAATTTTATAATCAAATAAAGCATTTATAAAAATATTTAAATCATTAGTTGAAGCTGTTATATCACCAAATGAAATTATATTTGATAATAAAAAGTCATTTTGTTTTTTCCATTCCTTGCTTTCAAATTTTAATGATGGATGAACATTTTCAAGTTTATTATCACCTGATTTTAATGTTTTTAAATTTAAAGGAATAGTAATTTGCTCTTTTACAATTTCAGGATATTTTTTCTTATGTTTTATTTCTAAAATTTGACCAAGTAAGAAATAGCCTGAATTAGAATAAAATAAATTTGTTCCTGGTTCAAATAATATTTCTTGACTAAGAATATTATCTAAAAGCTCCTCTTCAGTATGTGGTTTATCTAATAACCAAAACATATTATTTTCTTTATAATTAACATCTGCTAATCCGCTTTTGTGACTTAATAATTGTTCAATTGTGATTAATTCACTTTTTTGAATTTGAGGAAAATAATTAGATAGAGGTTCTTTTAAGTTAAGCTTTTCTTGTTCTATTAATTGAAAAATTAATGTAGCTGTAATTAATTTTGTAACCGAAGCAATTCGATATGCATTATTATTACTGTCAAAAGTATTATCTCCAAATTTACGTTGATAGATTTCCTTTCCGTTTTGAAAAATAGAAACGTTTCCTATCGCTCGATTGTTTTCTTCAATATAATCGATAAAATCATCAGTTTTTCGTGTATCAAATGCTTGTGAAAAAGTTGTAGATACTACTGTAATTATCAGAATAATACTATAAACATATTTATTCATAAATGATTTTTTGGAAGTTTTAATTTACGAATTATTTTAAAAAAGCAAATCAGCAATAACCTAAATTACTGCTGATTTATATTTTGAATATGTTGTTATTCTTATAAGTGAATTACTTCTCCGTAAGCATCTGCAACTGCTTCCATAACAGCTTCAGACATGGTTGGGTGAGGGTGAACTGCTTTTAAGATTTCGTGTCCAGTAGTTTCTAATTTACGAGCTACAACTGCTTCTGCAATCATATCTGTAACACCAGCACCAATCATATGGCATCCTAACCATTCACCGTATTTAGCATCGAAAATTACTTTAACAAAACCGTCTGAAGTTCCAGCAGCTTTTGCTTTTCCTGATGCAGAGAATGGGAATTTTCCTACTTTAATTTCGTATCCAGCTTCTTTTGCTTTTTTCTCTGTCATTCCAACAGATGCAATTTCTGGAGTTGCATATGTACAACCTGGGATGTTTCCGTAATCTAATGGTTCAACATGTAAACCAGCGATTTTTTCAACACATAAAATTCCTTCTGCAGAAGCAACGTGTGCTAAAGCTTGTCCAGGAACAACATCTCCAATTGCGTAATACCCAGGAATATTAGTTTGGTAGAAATCGTTAACTAAGATTTTATCTCTATCTGTAGCGATTCCTGTTTCTTCTAAACCAATATTTTCGATATTAGATTTAATTCCAACAGCAGATAATAAAATATCAGCTTCTAAGATTTCTTCTCCTTTAGCTGTTTTGACATATGCTTTAACGCCTTCACCAGTTGTATCAACTTTTTCAACAGATGAATTTGTCATGATTTTAATTCCAGATTTTTTTAAAGAACGTTCAAATTGTTTTGAAATATCTTCGTCTTCAACCGGTACAATGTTTGGCATAAACTCAACAACAGTAACATCTGTTCCCATTGAATTATAGAAATGAGCAAACTCAACTCCAATTGCACCAGAACCCACAACAATCATTTTCTTTGGTTGTTCTGGTAAAGTCATTGCTTGGCGGTATCCGATT
>NZ_CANRNX010000086.1 GCF_947632075.1 uncultured Flavobacterium sp. | reverse complement strand
CCAGAGAATATGTTTCAAATAAAATCAGATTTAATCAAAAACATCCACATAATATTTAAAGAAAAAGATATTTCTCTAAAATCTGTTCAATTTGTAGATATTATAGAAAACAATAAAAAAGAATAATATTTTTCAAACAACAAAAAAGAAAAGTACTCTAAATTTTAGTTAAGATAACCAAATTATGCACTTAACGCTAATTAATTTAGTAACTTGCAAACCTATTTAAAAGTAAAATTGTGACGCATAAACAACGAACAAGTTTGATTAGACGCGAAATTATTCAGTCTTATGATAATTTAAAATTACGTTATCCAATTTTGAAAATGCAAAACGCTATTGGATTTGCTATTTTCTTTGTTGCAGCAAGTTTATCACTTGTTATGGGCTACTTGTGGTATATTAATATAGTACCTGCATGGGCTTTAATTTTAGCAAACGCCTTTCTGTTTGGAATTTTACACGAATTAGAACACGATTTAATTCACTACATGTATTTTGAAGAAAACAAAGTGGTTCATAATTTTATGTTATTCGGGGTTTGGATTTTAAGACCGTTAACTTTGAACCCTTGGTTTAGAAGAACCTTACATTATCACCACCACCGTTTCTCAGGAACTTTACATGATATTGAAGAACGAGGAGTAACTAATGGTGAAAAATGGAGTTTAAAACGCTTACTTTTTACACCAGATTTAGTTGTGGGAAATTTATTACGTTTATATAGTTTATTCGGAGATATTAAACGTGAAGTTGATAACGGAAATTTAAAATACGAAACGGCTCATAAAATAAAATTAGCAGGTTTTTTAGGATTAATTCCGCTAACAATAATTTCACATATAATTTTATATATTTTTACAGCAGATTTATTCGTAAACTTTTTAAATGCTAATTTCTCAACACAAATAGCATTTCCAGAGTTTTTAACTACGATAATAGATTACACAAATCCGCTGATTTATATTATTTTATTACCGAATTTATTACGTCAGTTCTGTTTACACTTCATCACTTCGAACTTACATTATTTTGGAGATGTTGAAAAAGGAAACGTAATTGAACAAACACAGGTTTTAACTGTTTGGTGGACTTTCCCATTTCAATTATTTTGTTTCTTCTTTGGTTGGACGCACGCCATTCACCATTTTGTAGTAAACGAAACCTTTTATATTAGACATATTGCTCGTAAAAAAGCGTATGAAGTTATGAAAGCGAATGGCATTCGTTTTAACGACTTAGGAACATTTAAAAGAGCAAATAGATATCACGAAGTTAAATCATAAAAAAAGCCTCAAACGCATTGTTTGAGGCTTTTTTATATAACAACTATCTTATTTCATTAACAAAATCTGAAGCTTTAAAGTTTCTCTCAATAAAATTATAACCTACATCAACAATCACAACTTTACTGTTTTCAAAATTATATTTAAAATATCTTCCGTCTGTTATAATATTCGAAATCTTATTTAAATCTGTTTCATTTTGATGAAATAATAATTCATACTTAGGTTTAAAATCAATATTAGTTTGTACAGCGTTTTCAAATTCAGAAAACAAATAGAAAGATTCTGATTTTTTGATATTTAAAATTTTATTACCCTTTTTAAATTCAAAATAAGTCAATTGTGGAATAACATCTTTTTTTAAACTATTTAAAGAAGTTAATTGATACATACTTGTTAAAGGTAGATAAGCCCAAATGAATTCTTTAGGTGAGCGAAAACTGTAATCTTCAATAGTTTTTACAATTTTATCATCTTTAATTAAAGAAATAAATACTGATGATTGATCGGAAATAGATTCTGTATAATAATCTTTAAAGCTAATAGATTCGCCTTTTCAAATTTTCTAAAAATATTCTGAGTGATAGCACTATTTAACTTTCCTGAATAAAACCCGAGTGGATTTACGAAATATTGACCTTGAAATAGCAACTCCCCTTTTGTATTAATTAATAAATTCAAAACTTCACAAGTACCATAACAGCCTGTTGTAGAAACTACAACTTTATCAAAGGTTGGTAATGTTTCATTAATAGGATAAATTCTTTTATATCTGACTAAAGTAGAATCTCGTAATCTAAATTCTAATGTATCATTTTTACATCTTACAAATTTCCATTTATAAGGATGATTAGGCCGAACCAAATTATGAATCACCAACGTATCATAATTCATTTTATAATTGGTAAAAGTTCCATAAAAAGATTTTTTGAATTTCTCTTTTTCTGAAAAAACACTAAAATCATAAATACCTAAATAAAATTCAATACTATCTTTGGTTATTGAAATACTATTAAAATCGCCTGGTCTTGGATTTGGAATTGAAAATTCTGAATCACGAGAAAAGTTATATTTTGAAATCACTTCTACAAAATCCCAATCACCAACAATGGTCTCTTTTACATGATTTTCTATTTGAAGTTTTTGCTTATCTGAATTACAACTTAATATCGAAGTTGACAGAAGGTAATAACAAAATAATTTAAAAATACATTTCATAAAAAAGTAAAAGATTAAATATACATATAAAATCCATACACATAACCTTGCAAAAGGGATGGCAGCTTTGTTTGAGCTCTTTTACAAATTTTAATTTGTAAAAAGCGAGTGCGTTCAGCCCGACCTGAAACGCAGTGAAAGGATTTGTCCTAAAAAGAAAAGAGTTTTGAAACCGAAGCTTCAAAACTCTTAATATCTAAAATGAAATTGATTTATAAAACACCAACTTCTTTCATACAAGCAACCATATTTTGGTAAGTTCTTTCGATATTGTCATCTAAACCAATAGAAATACGAACCAAACCTTCTGTTAAGCCCATTTCTTTTTGTTCATCCATTGGAATTTCAGAACTTGTAGATGAACCTGGCGCGCTGAACAAAGTTTTGTAGAAACCTAAACTTACTGCTAAATAACCTAAATTACGGTGTTGCATTAATTCCATTAGAGCGTTAGCTTTTTCTAAAGAACCAGCATCGATAGTAATCATTCCACCAAATCCGTAATTCTCATTGTACATAGTTTTAAACAACGAATGACTTGGATGTGAAGGTAAACCTGGATAAACTGTTTTAAGTCCTAATTCTTCAAAACGACCAGCTAAATACAATCCGTTTAATGAATGTTGTTTCATGCGAATGTGTAACGTACGTAAATTTTTAAGAATACTAGAAGCACGTAAACTATCCATAGTAGCTCCCAACAACATACATGAACCTGTGTTCACATCTTTTAAACTGTTGATGAATTCTTGAGTTCCACAAATAACTCCACCAACTGTATCACTACTTCCGTTAATGTATTTTGTTAAACTATGAATGGTAACATCTGCACCTAATAAACTTGGCGTGATTGAAAGAGGTGAAAACGTATTATCAACAACAACTTTAATTCCGCGTTCGTGAGCGATTTCAGAAATTTTTCTGATATCAGCAACTTCTAACAAAGGATTTGAAACCGTTTCTAAATAAATGATTTTAGTTTTTTCTGTAATTGAATTTACAATAGCTTCAATTTTTGTGATATCTACGAAAGTTGTTGAGATCTCGAATTGAGGAGCATATTTTTTTAAGAATGCGTAAGTTCCACCGTAAATAGTTCTACTAGAAACTACGTGATCTCCACTTTTACACAATTGCATAATTACAGCGGTGATCGCTCCCATACCAGATGCAGTAACATGTGCAGCTTCTGTATTTTCCATAGCCGCTAAAGCTTCAGAAAGGTATAAATTACTTGGTGAAGAATGACGAGAATATAAATAACAACCGTCTGTATTCCCTTCAAAAGTATCAAACATTGTCTTTGCCGACAAAAATGTGTAGGTAGATGAATCTGAAATTGATGGATTTACTCCACCGAACTCTCCAAAGTATTGCAAATCTTGGATTTTATCTGCAGGATTAAACATAATTAAATTTTTAGGGTTAGTATTAGAAAGCAAAAAAACTTAAAATTTATCAAAAAAGAAAGCTTTTTTTGGAATTTATAAAAAAAATCAGTAAAATTTGTATAATCAATAACTTTTAATGTTATTAATCATCCAACTTAACTTATCAAAAAAAATCAAATGAAATTAGACGCAACAGATTACAAATTAATCGAATTGCTACAAGAAGATTGTAAGCAAACAACAAGAGAATTAGCAGAAATATTAGAACTTTCTACAACTGCAGTTTACGAACGTGTAAAAAAATTAGAAAAACATAATGTTATTTCTAAATACGTTGCAATCATAGATAAAAACCAAGTAAACAGAGGCTTTGTTGTTTTATCAATGATTAAAATTAAAACACATTCAAAAGAATCAATTATACAGTTTGAGAAAACGATTAATCAATTACCAGAAGTTTTAGAATGTTATAACATTAGTGGTGACTATGATTACATTTTAAAAATTGGAGTTAAAGACATGGAAGCTTATAGAGAATTTATGCTTTCTAAATTAACAAATTTAGACGAAGTTTTGAGTTCACATAGTTTATTTACTATCGGGGAAATTAAAAATTCAACACAATACAAACTGTTATAAAAATAAAAAAGTGATTGTTTTTCAATCACTTTTTTTTATTTCTTAATACAAAAACTTTATCAAACTATTTTATTATCGTAATTTTGTGTGATTTAAATTTTACACAACATAAATAAAAATATTATGAGCTCATTTGACGTAGTTGTAATCGGTTCTGGTCCTGGTGGATATGTTGCTGCAATTCGTTGCGCACAATTAGGGATGAAAACTGCTATTATTGAAAAATACCCAACTTTAGGTGGTACATGTTTAAACGTAGGATGTATTCCTTCTAAAGCATTATTAGCATCATCTCACCATTTCCAAGAATTACAACATTTCGCAGATCACGGAATTGAAGTTTCTGGAGAAGTAAAAGTTAACTTAGAGAAAATGATTGCTCGTAAACAAGCAGTCGTTGATCAAACTTCTGGTGGAGTTAAATTTTTAATGGACAAAAACAACATCACTGTATTTGAAGGTGTTGGTTCATTTGAAAGCGCTACAACAGTTTTAATAACTAAAAATGATGGAACTAGCGAAACTATTGAAGCAAAAAACACAATTATTGCTACAGGTTCTAAACCATCTTCTTTACCATTCATTTCTATTGATAAAGAAAGAATCATCACTTCAACTGAAGCTTTAAAATTAAAAGAAGTTCCAAAACACTTAATCATCATTGGTGGTGGAGTTATTGGATTAGAATTAGGACAAGTTTATTTACGTTTAGGAGCACAAGTTTCTGTAGTTGAATTCGCAGACCGCGTTTTACCAACAATGGACGGAGCTGTTTCTAAAGAAATTACTAAAGTTCTTAAAAAAGCTGGAATGAAATTCTACACTTCTCACAAAGTTCAAGGTGTTGAGCGTAACGGAGATGTAGTTATCGTTAAGGCTGAAAATGCTAAAGGAGAAATCATCACTTTAGAAGGAGATTATTCTTTAGTTTCTGTAGGTCGTCGTCCTTACACAGACGGATTAAATACAGAAAAAGCTGGAGTTAAACTAACAGAAAGAGGTCAAGTAGAAGTTAACGATCATTTACAAACTACAGCTTCTAACATCTACGCTATTGGTGATGTTGTACGTGGTGCTATGTTAGCTCACAAAGCAGAAGAAGAAGGAGTTTTAGTAGCTGAACAATTAGCAGGACAAAAACCTCATATCGATTATAACTTAATTCCTGGTGTAGTTTACACTTGGCCAGAAGTTGCTGCAGTTGGTAAAACGGAAGAGCAATTAAAAGCTGAAGGAAAAGAATACAAAGCTGGTCAATTCCCATTCAAAGCATTAGGACGTGCTCGTGCATCTGCTGACACAGACGGATTTGTAAAAATCTTAGCAGACAAAGCTACAGACGAAATCTTAGGATTCCACATCGTTGGTGCTCGTGCTGCAGACTTAATCGCTGAAGCTGTTGTTGCAATGGAATTCAGAGCATCTGCAGAAGACATCACTCGTATGTCTCATGCTCACCCAACGTTTGCCGAAGCTATCAAAGAAGCTGCTTTAGCTGCAACAGAAAATAGAGCAATACACGTTTAATTCATTGTAAACATCAATATAAAAGCACTTTCGTTCATTCGAAAGTGCTTTTTTCATTTTTGGGGCAATCCCCTCCACTACGTTACAGGTCGGGCTGTACGCACTCGCTTTTCGCAAATCGAGATTTGTAAAAGAGCTCAAACAAAGCTTCCATCCCTATTGCGAAACGCAGTTGTGGTAAAACATCACAGCATCAATTAAAAATATTATATATATAACTTTTTTAATTCATGTATATAATATTTCTTTTTTTCTAGATAAAATCTAAATTTATTCTATAATAAATTCTAAACTAGAACCTCCCAGTAAAAAACATCACTGCATTAATCGTCAAAATCCAACATATGATTGTATGATGAGCTAATATTATGTTATTTTTAGTACATTTATCAATGTGGACCCGCTGGCGGAGAAAACTATGGAGCCGTATTCTTATGTCGGTAATAACCCAATTATGTTTACCGATCCTACGGGGATGAGTAAAGTTAGCAGTGCAGGACCAGGTAAAAGACTTTTAGATGGTGCTATTTGGTTAGGTTCTGCTATAGCAACATCTGTATATAATGCATATTCAACATACAAAGAAAAAGGTTTAGGTGGATTTGCTTTTTATGGCTCTGACCGTTTAGGGAAAGGAAATAAAAAGTTACTTAGAGAAGGAAATAGATTTACTGAATGGCTTGATGCCAGTGGTTTTGTTGATAATTCATTCACTCCTGATGGACCAAAGGTTTCAAAATCAACAGAAGGTCCTTTCGCTAAAAAATCAGAAGAGCTTTTAAACCAAGCAAGAAAATTTGTTAAAGAGTTAGTGATGGAGAAGAAATAGAAGAAGGTATAAATTATCTTGATAAAGTTATAGAATTTACAATTCAAAGAGTAAAAAATATTGACTTAGATAACAAAGAAATAGAAGTTAAGAATGAGAATGTTAAGGTTAATGCAAAAAATTCTCTTGATTTAAATAAAAAACTAGATTCACTTGAGAATTTAAATCAAAGAGAAATAAAATATAAAGAAGCATGGGAAAATTAATATTAAAATTTGTTGGATTCAGTTTCTTGATACTAGTCTTTTCGTGTAATAAATATAAAGTAATTGAAGAAAAAGGTCTTGATAAAGCTCATATTTTTAAAAAATATTATAAAGATGATAAGCTGTATTTTATTGAAACATACTATAATGAAATTCTGTTAAGTAGGTATAATTTATTAACAAATGAAGATAAGATTAGTGATACTTTGTATTATTATGTAGCGGCAGATGATATTGTAAATGCGAAAGAAATTTATATGCCCAAGGGTGAATATTATTCAAAGCATTTAGATAAAAATGGAAATGTTTTAGCAGAAGGTAAAGTTTTTAATTCGAAAAATGTTGGTTGGTGGAAGATTTACGATAAGTATGGAAAGCTATCACATGAAAATTATATCACATACAATAAAAACGGACAACGAGAATATTCGCAATTAAAAATTTATGATGAAAATGAAAAAATTAATGAACTACAAAGTAATTATATTTCGTTCAAAATTCCAGATACAATCTATCTAGGTAAAAATATAGGTGAAATCATTCAAAATAAACCTAATTTCAATGATCATCTTGCTTATTACGCTTGTATTGGTTACGAAATCGAACCAGATTTTAGTAATATAATGAATGTAAAAATAGATTCATTTCCAATTATGAATAAGAAAAGAATAGGTTTAAATTTTACTAAACTTGGTAGAAATTTAGTTCGAGGTTTTATTTATGAATCTAAAATTGATAGAATCAATGATACTAACTTTACAATTGATATCATTAATGTTAATTTTGAAAAAGAGTTTTATGTTATTCCAAGACCAGATTCAATTCCAAAAAATAAAGTTATTTATTATGATTGAGAGAAGGCAATGCATCAAAAGTGGTGTTATCACTGTAAACACTTGTTAATACTACATTTAGTAAGGTTTATAAACCCAATTAAACAACTCAAGCTGACCGTAAAAAGTCGGCTTGTTTTATTATAAAACTACTGCTGTTGCACTAAAATAATTTAGAATTCGAAAGTTATACATAACAAAAAAGTCCTTTACTTTTCAGTAAAGGACTTTTAAAAGAAAGGCAGCGACATACTCTCCCACATTAAAATGCAGTACCATCTGCGCAATCGGG
>NZ_CANRNX010000085.1 GCF_947632075.1 uncultured Flavobacterium sp. | reverse complement strand
GTTTGTGTTGGAGTTTGTGCTTGTATTGTTAGGCTTGTAAATAAGCTTAATACTATTATATAAAATGTATTTTTCATGCCAAGTTAATTAATATATACAGGCAGGCGTACACCTACCTGTTTAGTATGCAAACTTAATTTACTTTATTAAAAATATACTCGCCCTCTGGTAAAGTTAGTTGTGTGGTAGTAGCTGGTAAATCAACGTTTGTTTTGCTCCAATTTAAACCATTTGCATAATCGTTTACAAAGTTTACAAAAAGTTTTGTTTGCCCGTTTTCTACAAAAGTATGCATTACAAAACTGCCACTTAAGGGCATGTTATCATTTGTGGGTTCGTCATAAACCATCACTAAACGTTGACGAGGCATTGTAAATTGAAAAAAGGCATCATAATTTGGCATACGTGATGAACTGTATAAATTATAATCGTATTGCGAAGATTTATTTATATTCAACTCATTTAAAGTATTAAAAATGGTTACACCATTTACTTTATATTCATATTCACCAATTAAGGCATCGATAAAATAAGTACTTACCTCGTCGCTTTTTATGAAATATTTCTTTTTAAATACTACTTTTAAACTAGTAGTGCCATTGGTGTATAACCAAGTGCCAATATATTGGTTAAAATATTCATCAATGTCTTTATAGTAAACTCCGTTTTCTCCGTAAGAAATATTTTTATTATATATATCAACTGTTTGTGTTGGAGTTTGTGCTTGTATTGTTAGGCTTGTAAATAAGCTTAATACTATTATATAAAATGTATTTTTCATAATTTAACTTTTAGTGTTGAACAAGGGTTTTCTACTACTTTATTGCCTACTGCTTTTTTATCTAAGTTAAGTTGGTACCAGTCACCGCCAAAATTTCCGTTATTGTTTTCTGTTTTATAAACTTCAATTTTTAAACCAGACTCAGCCAAGCCTTTTAGTGAATCATAATTATAAATATACGAAGTTATGGTGTGAAAATTAACTATAAAAAATGTATATTTATTGTTATTAACCTTAAAAACAATTAGATATGTCGGTAAAGTATACAGTAATAGAAAAAGGAAATCCTCGTGATTTGCAAGCGCCAAAAAAATGGTACGCCAATGCTAAAGCAGATGGCGAACTATCGTTTAGAGAATTAAGTAAAGAAATTGCTCAAGGTAGCACCACGGTAAGTGATACAGATGTAATGGCGGTTTTAAATGACTTGATTAAAGTTTTGGGTCGTAATTTGGCGAATGGTAAAATTGTACGTTTTGGAGATTTTGGTTCGTTTCAAATGTCGTTTTCTAGTGAAGGTGCAGAAACGGAACAGGCTTTTAATGCCAAGATGATTAAAAATCCGAAAATACAATTCCGTCCGGGTAAAGATTTAAAAGATGTTACCAAAACCATAACTTTTGAAAAGTACAAAAAGTAAATTAAAAAACCTCTTGACGTTTTCACAAAAACGTCAAGAGGTTTTTAGTAAAAGGTCAAGAGGTTTTACCCAAAACCTCAAGTGGTTTTTAAAAGGCTGTATTTCCTAACAAAACACCAGAAACATTCCAAAAGCTAAAACTGCCACCTTCGGGTTTTCCTTGTGGTATTTTAATTGTGATTTTATGTGTGCCTGGTTTTAAATCTCCTAAAGCAATCATATTTGGGTTGGTTAATGTTCCCGGACACCAATTGGCTCTTGAATAATCTGAAGAAGATAATCCGTTATCAAAGTTACCTGAAACCGGATTGTATTCGCGGTACGAACCGCAATCTTGTTTCCACGGAATAAAACTATGAACCACCACATCGTCTAATAAAATGGTATTTGTTTTCGGAACGAATTCATCGCCGTTTTCCCATCCGCCATGACCAGTCGTAATATAACGTAACATGGCATTTTTAACTTCTTTATCTAAAGTAAAAGTAACTTCCAATCCTTTGTCTGAACTAAACATAGAACCGTATTCTTGGCCGCCCATTTCTAATAAATTGGTGGTGTTGAAAAGTGGTTCAACGTAATTGAAGTTGTAAAACTTTTTTTCATCTTTATGAATGGTGATGTTTAACGATACTTCATGCCCGCCTTTATCATAGTTTCCTATAAAAACGCCAACGTAAATATCTTTGCCTGAAAGTTGTTGATTCAATTCAGATATATCTTGACGGTAAAAAGCACTTTCTTGCCAAGTCTTATCTTTCAGCTGAAAAGCGTTAAAATGACTAATTCCGAACGGAGTAAAAAAGCGCATCAATTCAATGGTTGGTAAGTAGCTTTTGGTTTGTACAACACCTTGGTATTTTTTGCCATTTCCGTTTTCGTAAATAGGTAAGGTGTTTATTCCTTTCGTTAAACCGGTAAAAAAAGATTGTTCTTTTGTAGTTGGAATAATAAAAACACTTCCGGTTCTGTCATACGCATCACCGTTAGATTTTTCTTCCAAATCAACAAAAACTTGGTCAGATTTTCCAATCTTCGGAAACTTGATTTTTCTTATAATAACGGTTCCATTTCCAAACTTTAAAATACTGTCGTTTGATTTGTTGTTTTCGTTAAAACTAATCACCTCGTTTTTAAAAATCGGAATAGTTGTAAACTTGCTTTTCCAAATATAATCTTGAAAAGTTAACGCATCGGCGTAAGTGGCTTTTGCATTCGCGCTTAATTCTTTATTGTCTAATTTGGTAATCTTAACTACTTCTTTGGCTTTGGTGCTGTACGTATTATTTCGGTTAATTTCTAAAACCAAACCTAAATCTTGTCCTAAAATACTAGGTCCGCCTTTAAACGGAAGTTCGTTCGTGTACCAAATTTCTATGCTGTTTGAATTGATACTTGTTTTAGCCAACTTGCATTTATAACCTAAAATATCTTTGGTTTGGTTAGTAAGTTCAAGTTTTGCGTTTTTTAGCGAAGTAGAATCATTGGTAATGATGAATTTATTATCGCTAACTTCTGCTTGCGAAGTCACAATCTTATTGTTGTAATTAATGAATTTCTTTTCTTTCGGAAATGTTTGTTGTTTCTTATCAAAAACAGTTTTTTTTGTGATTAAACCTTGTTGCTGATTTCCGATATATAAAATAACATCGTCATTGGTGATGTTTCCGTTTGAATAATTGTTATAGGTTACTTGAACGCCTCTTTGAGCAAAGCTGGCGAATGAAATAAGTAATAATGCGTAAAGAATTCTCATTATGTTGTTTTTTACAAATATATATAAATTGGTTTAACCGCTTGTGTTTAGGGAATTTAATATTAACTTTAAGGAAAGAACGATTTATGAGGGAAGATTTTTTACATTTTGTTTGGCGTAATAAACAGTTTAATTTTTCTGATTTAGTTTCAGAACATAATCAGAAAATTGTAATCGTTCGTTTTGGAGATTACGTTCAAACTTCAGGACCAGATTTTTTTAATGCGCAATTGTATATCGATACGCAACTTTGGGCAGGAAATGTTGAAATGCATTTAAAAGCTTCAGATTGGTATGCGCACAGTCACGAAACTGATGAAAATTACGATAATGTGATTTTGCATGTGGTTTGGGAATATGATATTGATGTATTTCGAAAAGATGGGTCGGTTATTCCGGTTTTAAATCTTTCTAAATATATAGATGAGAAATTGGTTAAGAAGTATTTTAGTTTACGGAATTCGGTAAATTGGCTGTATTGCGAAAATCAGTTAAATGAAATTGATACATTTACTTGGTTTCAATGGAAAGAAAGTTTGTTAATTGACCGATTAGAAATTAAAGCCAAACCAATTGAAAAGTTGTTGATGGAAACGCATAACAATTGGGAAGAAGTTTTATTTTTTTTACTAACCAAGAATTTCGGTTTAAATGTGAATGGTTCAGTTTTTGAACAAACCGCTAAGAACATTTCTTATAAAGTGGTTTTAAAAGAACGATTCAATAGTTTTAATCTCGAAGCGCTTTTCTTTGGAATCTCAGGTTTATTACATATTCCGAAAGAAGATGTTTATTATAAAGAATTACTAAAAGAGTTTAATTATTTAGCTGAAAAACATCGATTAGAAAAGTTGGTTTCAGAACCTATTCACTTTTTTAAATTACGACCAGATAATTTTCCAACCATTCGTTTTTCTCAACTCGCAGATTTATTTCATAAAAAGGAACATTTGTTTTCAGATTTAATCCAACAAGAAAATTCCTTAGATTCTTTATATAACTATTTTTCGGTTTCAGTTTCTGAATATTGGCAAACGCATTTTGTGTTTGATAAAGAAAGTAAAGCTTCTCCTAAAAAACTCAGTCGTTCATTTATTGATTTATTACTTTTAAATACCATTTTACCATTGCGTTTTGTTTATCTTAAAAGCTTAGGTAATTTTGAATATGATGACATCTTCGATGTTTATCGAAATATTCCTGCAGAAAAAAATGCTGTTGTTGATAAATTTAAAGCATTAAAACTTCAAATTGAAAACGCTTTTGATTCGCAAGCTTTAATTCATTTAAAAAAGAATTTCTGTGAACAAAAAAAATGTTTACAATGTGCAATTGGAGTGAAATTGCTTAGAAATAATGTTTAAATTTGAAATATGAATATCATACAAAATACAAGACATTATTTCGAAAAAAACGGTTACGAAGTTTGTGCGCGCCTTGCCGAAAAGCTTGGGATTCGTGTAAGTCGTGTACGTTTCTTTTTTGTGTATATGTCTTTTTTTACCTTAGGAATCTGGTTTTCAATCTATTTAACTTTAGCGTTTTTGCTTAAAATCAAAGACATGATTTACACTAAACGAAGTTCTGTGTTTGATTTATAAAGAATAGTGTTTTGTAAATTGTTAATTTTTAGTAAATTAGATATCTAAAAGTTATGATTTATGAAGGGGAGTTTTTTAAATAGATTAGCAATATTTAGTTCGTCACAACGTAAAGGAATCTTCATTTTACTTTTTTTAATCGTTGTAATTCAAGTAAGTTATTATTTTTATAAAACTTCAAATTCTAATTTTTCTGACTTTAATTTAAATGAAGATAATATTACATATTACCAATCTCAAATAGATAGTTTAAAACAAACTAAGTCTAAAAGAAAAATTTTTCCTTTCAATCCTAATTTCATCGACGATTCTAAAGGCTATTTTCTGAAAATGAAAGTTGAAGAGATTGATAAACTTCTTGCTTTTCGTAAACAAGATAAATATGTAAATTCTGCTAATGAATTTCAACAGATAACTGGAGTTTCAGATGAATGGTTAGCTGAATATAGTCCGTACTTTAAGTTTCCTGAATGGACTCAAAATAAAACAAGTCAAAAATTTAATTCCAATTCAACTTCTCGAGATATTTCAATTCCTGTCAAAGATTTTAATAAAGCTACCAAAGAAGATTTGATGTTAATTAAAGGAATTGGTGCCGCTTTTTCAGAACGTATTTTAAATGAAAGAAATAAATTGGGAGGCTTTGTTCACCAAGATCAGTTTAATTTTATTTATGGTTTACCTCCTGACGTGGTGTCTTCTTTAAAGAAATATTTTAAAATTGGAAGCAAGCCATCTATTCAAAAAATTAATATAAATACAGCTTCGAGGGATGAACTTTTAAAAATTCCTTATATAAATTATCAACTGTCAAGAGAAATTTTAATTTACAGAAGTAAATCAGATGATTTGTTAAAAGTTGAGGATTTGAAAAAAATTAAAGGATTTCCGCTTGACAAATTAAATATAATTGCGTTATATTTGGATTATTAAGATAAAAAACTAAAAACTATATGAATTTCGAGTACAACGATACACAAGCAATGATTGCAGAATCAATTAGAGATTTTGCTGAACAACACATTCGTCCGCACATTATGGAGTGGGATGAAGCTCAAATTTTTCCTGTTGATTTATTTAAGAAATTAGGAGAAATGGGTTACATGGGAGTTTTAGTTCCTGAAGAATTAGGAGGCTCTGGTTTAGGATACCATGAATATATCACTGTTGTTGAAGAAATATCTAAAGTAGATTCTTCAATTGGTTTGTCTGTTGCAGCTCATAATTCATTATGTACAAATCATATTTTAACTTTCGGAAACGAAGAGCAAAAGAAAAAATGGATTCCTAAATTAGCAACTGCTGAATGGATTGGTGCTTGGGGATTAACAGAACACAATACAGGTTCAGATGCTGGAGGAATGGCTACAACTGCTGTTAAAGACGGTGACGAATGGATAATTAATGGAGCTAAAAACTTTATTACTCATGCGATTTCTGGTGATGTTGCTGTTGTAATTGTTCGTACAGGTGAAAAAGGTGATTCTCGTGGAATGACTGCTTTCGTTATTGAAAAAGGAACTCCTGGTTTTACTTCTGGTAAGAAAGAAAATAAATTAGGAATGCGTGCTTCAGAAACGGCTGAATTAATTTTTGATAATTGTCGTGTTTCTGATGCAAACCGTTTAGGTGAAGTGGGTGATGGGTTTATTCAAGCAATGAAGATTTTAGATGGTGGTCGTATTTCTATCGGTGCTTTATCTTTAGGAATTGCTAAAGGTGCTTACGAAGCTGCTTTAAAATATTCTAAAGAGCGTGTTCAGTTTGGTAAACCAATTTCTGAATTCCAAGCAATCGGTTTTAAATTAGCTGATATGGCAACAGAAATCGAAGCTTCTGAATTATTATTACATAAAGCTGCTTTTTTAAAAAATAATAACAAGCCAATGACTAAAATCGGAGCTATGGCAAAGATGTATGCTTCTGAGGTTTGTGTTAAAGTGTCAACTGAAGCAATTCAAATTCACGGTGGTTACGGTTATACAAAAGATTTCCCTGTAGAGAAGTTTTTCCGTGATTCAAAATTATGTACTATCGGTGAAGGAACTACTGAAATTCAAAAATTAGTAATTTCTCGAAATATATTAAAAGAGAAATAGGAATTATATAAAAAGAGAAGAGAGGTCTTCTCTTTTTTATTTTAAAAAAAGTTTGAAAAAATCTTGCTTCTTGTTTTTATATTTCATTATCTTTGCACCCATAACGAGAGGAGGTGTATAAATTATGTTGATCATTCCAATTAAAGACGGAGAAAATATTGATAGAGCGTTAAAACGTTACAAAAGAAAATTCGATAAAACAGGTACATTGCGTGCTTTAAGAAGCCGTAAAAACTTTACGAAACCTTCTGTAGAAAAACGTGCTAAAATGCAAAAAGCAGCTTATGTTCAAAGATTAAAAGATTCTGTTGAATTTTAATTTTTAAGATAAGAAGATATAAAAACCATTAATTAAAGTTAACTTTGATTAATGGTTTTTTTTATGGATAAAATTTTAGAACAATACTCAGATTTCTTACTAAAAGAAAAAAGATATTCTTTAAAAACTTTTCGTGCTTATACTGATGATGTAAAATCTTTTTGTGATTTTGTGTTTGATGATAATGATTTAAAATTGAATGAAATTGATTATTCTTATATCCGTGCGTGGATAGTTTTTCTATCAGAAAAAAAATATTCAAGCTTATCTATAAATCGAAAAATTTGTTCTTTGAAAAGTTTTTTTAAATTTTTATTTCAAGGTGAATTTATTAAGCAGTATCCTTTTGTAGGGCACAAGTCATTAAAGGTTGAGAAAAAATTGCAGGTTCCTTTTTCTGAAAAAGAAGTCAATTTGGTTTTAGAGCAATTTAATGTCGAAGATGATGTAGAAAATTATGAGAATTTAATGAAAAAGGTGGTTGTTTTTTTGTTTTATTCTTTAGGAGTAAGGAAATCTGAATTAATTAATTTGAAGTTGTCTGATGTTGATTTTTTTTCTAGAACAATTAAAGTCATAGGTAAACGGAATAAAGAGCGCGTGATTCCAGTTGTTAATGAATTGGAGTTTGTTTTGAGTCGATTTATTCAGGTCCGAAATGAAAATTTTAATGACTCTTCAGGTTTGTTAATATTATCAAAAAAAGGAAATAAATTAAGTGAAACGTTTGTTTATCGATTAATAAATAATTATTTTAGAGGGGTTACTTCTAAGTCAAAAAAAAGCCCACATATGTTGCGACATACTTTTGCGACACATATGTTGAATAATGGTGCGGATTTAAATTCAATTAAAGAGTTGTTAGGGCATTCAAGTTTGTCTTCTACTCAAATATATACTCAAACAAGTTTGGTTGAGTTAAAAAAAGTTTATAAAAATGCCCATCCGCGTTTTAGAGATGAAGAGTTTTAGTTATTAACCTAAAATAAGTTTATTATGAAAGTAAATGTTCAAGCAGTTAATTTTAATGTAGATCGTAAATTAGTTGATTTTATCAATGTTCGTTTAGAAAAATTAGAGCAATATTTTGATAAGATAATAGATATTGATGTAAATTTGCATGTTGAGAACACAAGTGAGAAAGAAAATAAATGTGCGGATGTTATTGTGAAAATTCCTGGTGATGATATTGTTGTGAAGAAGGTTGCTAAAACTTTTGAAGAGGCTGTTGATTTAGCAGGTGATGCAGCGGAAAGGTTACTTGTGAAACGTAAAGAGAAAATGAAATCTCATTGATTTTTTGTAAAAAAAAAGTAAAAAACTTTTGTTTGTATAAATTATTATATACATTTGCAGTCCGTTAGAAATAGCGGACTTTTTAAATTG
>NZ_CANRNX010000084.1 GCF_947632075.1 uncultured Flavobacterium sp. | reverse complement strand
CATCTTGAGGATCAGTTTTTATCCGATTTAAAAGAACGATCAGATTATTTAGATAAATATTTAAACATTTAAACATGAAATTTGCTATTTACGCACAAGTGTACAAACCTGCAAATAATGCTATTGTAAAATCTTTAATTCAGGCTATTGAGGAAAAAGGAGGTACGGTTTGTTTTGAGCTTGATTATTATACAGATCTGGTAAAAGAAAGCATCGTTGAAACAGGATACGAAACTTTTACAAATCATTTAGATTTATCAGATGATACTAAGTTTTTTGTAAGTATTGGTGGAGATGGATCAATGTTACGTGCAGCAAATTTTGTAAAAAGTAAAAATGTTCCTATTGTTGGAATTAATGCTGGTAGGTTAGGTTTTTTAGCTAACGTGCAACAAGATGCAATTTCAGAATTGATTCCTCTACTTTTTAAAAATAATTATACATTATCGAGAAGAACGCTTTTAAAATTAGATGCTCCAGGTCCTGAAAAAACGCCTTTTGAGATTAATTTCGCTTTAAACGAAATTACTATTTCTCGAAAAAATACCACTTCGATGATTACCATTGAAACTTATATTAACGACGAGTTTTTAGCAACCTACTGGGCAGACGGTATTATTATTTCAACACCTACAGGTTCAACTGGATATTCATTAAGCTGTGGTGGACCAATTATTACCCCAGATTCAAATTGTTTAGTAATCACTCCGATTGCTCCACATAATTTAACTACTCGACCATTAATTATTAACGACAGAAGTAGAATTAAAATGAAAGTAGCAGGACGTGAGCCGCAATTTTTACTTTCTATAGATTCTGAAACTGCTGCTTTAAATAACGAGACAGAAATCGAGATTTCTTTAGCGCATCATACAGTTAATATGGTAGAATTTCCTGATGTTACTTTTTTAAGAACTTTAAGAAATAAATTACTTTGGGGAGAAGATAAGCGAAATTAGTCTAAAATATTTCTAAATTTTTAGCGTTATATCAATGGAAGAAATAATTATTTTCAATTTTGAAAATAACAATTATTCATTTACATTAGTATATTTGCAAATTAATACAAACCTATGATAAGAAGTTTTATTACAGTTTTTGCGTTAGCAATGTGTATTTCAACTAATGCACAAATTAATGAAATTGGAGTTACCATAGGTGGTGCCAATTATATTGGTGATGTAGGAGCAACTAATTATGTAACTCCGAAAGATTTAGGAGTTGGTATTCAGTATCGTTGGAATAGAAGTCCAAGACATTCTTGGAGAGCTTCTTATACATACATGGGGATTTCTGGCGATGATTCAAAGTCAGATATGGGAAGTAGAAAACGTAGAGATTTGTCTTTTAAAAATAATATTCAGGAACTTTCATTAGGTGTTGAATTTAATTTTTTTGAATTTGATTCTCACAACGAATGGTTTGCTTTAACGCCTTATGTTTACACAGGTTTGGCAGGTTTTAAATACGACGAACTTTACTATAATAAATATAATAAACAAGAAAAATACGGAGACGGATATGCTATGGCAATCCCAATCCATTTAGGGGTAAAAGCTTTAATAAATAAAAGACTTGTGATGAGTTTAGAGGTAGGAGCAAGATATACTTTTACTGATAATTTAGATGGAAGTAAACCTTCAGATTTTAATTACTCATCTAATCAATTCGGAAATACACTTTCTAATGATTGGTACGTATTTACAGGATTGACGTTTACTTATACTTTTGGAAAAAACCCTTGCTATTGCGCACCAAATTAATGAACACAGAAATTAAATTAAATACAGAAAAGTTACCACGACATTTAGCTATAATTATGGACGGTAACGGAAGATGGGCTAAGAAAAATGGTTTTTTAAGAACAATCGGCCATGAAAATGGTGTTAAATCTGTAAGAACAGTTATCGAAGCTTGTACTGAGTTTGGTATAGAATATCTAACTCTTTATGCTTTTTCTACAGAAAATTGGAATCGACCAAAGTTCGAAGTTCAAATGTTAATGAAGCTCTTAATAAAATCTTTAAAAAAAGAGCTTAAAACATTTATGGATAATAATATCCGATTAAATGCAATTGGTTCTTTGAATAATTTACCTACAGAAGTTCGTAAAGAATTAACAGAAGTTTTAGAAAAAACTAAAGATAATAGTAAGTTAACTTTAACTCTTGCATTAAGCTATGGTTCAAGAGAAGAGCTCATTTCAGCTACTAAAGAGCTGTGTAATAAAGTTAAAAATAATATAATTTCTATCGACGATATTGACGAAACCGTAATTAATAATCATCTTTACACTAAAAACATTCCAGATGTAGATTTAGTGATTAGAACAAGTGGAGAACAACGTATTAGTAATTTCTTACTTTGGCAAATAGCTTATGCAGAATTGTATTTTACTGAAGTACTTTGGCCAGACTTTACTAAAGAGCACCTAACGGAAGCGTTATTAAGTTATCAAGATAGAGAACGTCGCTTTGGAAAAACAAGCGAACAATTAAAATAAGTAAATCAGAAAACAAATGTTTCATAAAAGCATAAAATATCTAATTCCCATTTGCATTGGAATTACCACGCAAGTAAATGCACAAGAAGTTATAACGGAGACCGAAGTAACGGAAAGTGTAATTGACAGAAATGAATTTGGAGTTAGAACCTATAAATTAGGTGACATCAAAGTTACCGGAAACGTTAAGTATAACGAACTTACTATTTTAACATTTACAGGTTTAGAAAAAGGACAAGAAATTAATATTCCTGGAGAAGAAATTGCAGAAGCAATTAAAAAGCTGTGGAAACTAAATTATTTTAGTGAGATTAATTTTTATGAAACTTCTATTGATGGTGATGTCTTGAACTTAGAACTTAATCTTCATGAACTTCCTCGTCTTAAAGAGCTTACTTTAAATGGATTCAAAAAATCTAAAAAAGCTGAAATACTTAAAGAATTAAATATTCAAGAAGGTGCAGTGATTAATGAAAACTTAATCACGACAACTAAAAATTATATTCAAAATAAATATAAAAAAGACGGATTCTTTAATTCAAAAGTTGACATTCAAACTGTAGATTCTGGTGACGGAAAAACTCAGAATTTAATTATAGATTTTGATAAAGGTAAGAAAGTAAAAATCGAGTCTATCTCTATCGAAGGAAATAAACAACTTTCAAATGCCCAAATTAAAAAGGCAATGAAAGATACCAAAACACGTAGCCCTTTAAATCCGTTACGTATTTTTAAATCATCTAAATTTATTGAAAAAAGTTATAAGTCAGATTTAAATAACGTTTTAGATAAATATAAAGAAAATGGTTATAGAGACGCTGCGATAGTTGAAGAAACTGCTACTTATAATCCAGAAACAAATCGTGTTAAAATCGATTTAAAAGTTGATGAAGGAAACAAGTATTACATTGGTGATATTCGTTTTGTCGGTAATACTGTTTATTCCGATCGTTATTTACGAAATGTACTTGGTATAGGAAAAGGAGATGTTTATAACGGGGTGCTTCTTCAAAAACAAATTGCAGATTCTTCCAATCCAGATGCTTTTGACTTAACAAACCAATATCACAACAACGGATATTTATTTGCCCAAGTAATTCCTGTAGAAACTAGAACGTATAATGATACTATTGATTATGATATTCGTATTGTTGAAGGTCCTTTAGCTCGTTATAATCAAATTACAGTTTCTGGAAACAATAAAACGCATGATAATATTATTTATAGAGAATTAAGTACGCGTCCAGGTCAAATTTGGAGTAAAGCCGATGTAGTTGAAACTATTCGTAGATTAGGCGGTATGGGAATTTTTGATGCCGAATCAATTACTCCAGATATTAAACCAGATCCGTACGAAGGTAAAGTTGATATTAATTGGGATCTTACTGAAAACGGACAAAGCCAAGTTGAAATTCAAGGAGGTTACGGTGGTGGAGCGTTGATCGGTACATTAGCATTTTCATTCAATAACTTCTCTGCCAGAAATATATTCAATAAAGATGCATATAAGCCTTTCCCTATGGGAGATGCACAAAGAATGTCTTTACGTTTTCAAGCAAGTACATATTACCGAACTTTTAGTTTAAGTTTTTCAGAACCATGGTTCAGAGGACGTAAACCGATTTCGTTATTCGGATCTGTTTCTCACAGTAGACAATTCGCTTACAACTATAGTAATTATAAAGTAGACCGTTCTCAAGGGTTAAATATTACCAGTGTGAATTTCGGATTTGCGAAGCGTTTAAGTGTTCCAGATGATTACTTTACATTGTCACATTCGTTAGGATTCCAATATTTTGATTTAAGAAATTACGAATACGGATTATTTAATTTTAGTAATGGAACTTCGAAAAACTTTAGTTATACGTTTAACTTAACGAGAGATAGTAGAGGTAATAATCCAATTTTCCCTAAATACGGATCGTTAATAAGTTTCGAAGCTAAAGTAACACCTCCATATTCTTTATTTAATAATGTAAATTATGGAAATTTAGCGAACGAACAAGCTTATAAAATCAGAACAACTAAAATTCAAACGAATCCACAAACTGGGGCCGATATTCCAATCGGAACTTATTTAGATAAAAACGGATTACCTGTTGCAAATTGGCAAGATGCTGCACCAGATGAAGAAAAAATCGATCAAAAAAGATTCAATTGGTTAGAGTATTATAAAATAAATGTAAAAGCTGAATGGTATTCTAATTTATTTGCTGATTTAGTTTTAAAAACTTCAGGACAGTTCGGATTCTTAGGTTCTTATGATAAAGGAAGAGGATTAATTCCTTTTGAGCGTTATTATTTAGGAGGAAGTGGAATGATTAATTATTCTATGGATGGTAGAGAAAATATCGCTTTAAGAGGATATCCAGATAACTCATTATCACCAGTTAATGCAAATGGTTATGATATTGGAGGAACAGTGTACAATAAATTCTCATTAGAATTACGTTATCCTATTACATTGAAAGCTTCTATGAGTGCTTATGTCTTAGGTTTCTTTGATGCAGGTGCTTCGTATGCTTCATTTAGTAATTACAATCCATTTAAGTTACAACGTGGTGCCGGAGCTGGGGTTCGTGTTCATATGCCTATGTTTGGTTTATTAGGAATTGATTTCGGATACGGATTTGATAAAATTCCAGGAACAAACCAAAAAGGTGGTTGGCAAACGCACTTTGTGTTAGGACAGCAGTTCTAATGGCACAATATTTGAAAAAGACATTTATGAAAAAAATTTTAGTTTCAATTTTATTCTTTTCGGTAAGTACATTTGTTTCTGGACAAAATGGCAAAACTGCCTATGTAGATATTTACCATATCTTAAAGAAAAGTCCTGAATACACAGCAGCAAGTTTGGAGCTAGAACAACGTGTTAATGATTGGCAAGCTCAAATTAATCTTAAAAAAACTGAGGTTAATAAAATGAAGGATGCGCTTATAACAGAAAGAGCTTTATTAACAAGCCAACTTATAGAGGAGAAAGAAGATGAAATTAGAATGGTTGAATCTGAATTAAATTCCATGCAACAAGAAAAGTTTGGTGCGGATGGAGATTATTTCAATCAACATAAAAATATTTACAAGCCAATTTTAGATCAGATTCATACGATTACAAACGATATAGCTGCTAAAAAAAGATATGATATTGTTTTAGTTAAAGGTGACGGAAATACCATGGTTTATGCAAATAAGCGTAATGATATTACAGACTTGGTTTTAAAAGAACTTGAGCGTAGCCGTACTAGAAGTAAAATGTCTAAGAAAGAAATTGCTGAGTTAGAGCGTCAAGATAAAATCGAAGAAAGTAAAGAAAGACAACGTAGCAAACGTGATATACTTCGTGAAAGACAACGCGATTTAGAATCTGGAAATTTTAACATGGCGAATACAGATACTGCAAGTTCAGAAAATGCTCCTATACCATCTAATGAAACTGAAGCTGAAAGAAGATTAAGAGAAAGTCAAGAACGTATTGCTGCGGCTAAAAAACTTCAAGAAGAAAAAAGAGAACAACAACTTAAAAAAATTGAAGAACAGAAGTTAGCTATTAAGAAAAAGCAAGAGCAGATAAAAGAACAGAAAGAAAAAGCTTTAAAAGATGCGTTAGAGAAAAAGAATAATTTAGCGAATAATTCAAATCAGTCACAACCAAAAGAATTATCTGAAAAGCAAAAAGAAATGTTAGCTTTGCGTAATCAAAGAGCTAAAGAAGCTAAAGAGAAAAGAGAACAAATTTTAGCCGAAAGAAAAAAAGCTGCTGAAGAACGTAAGAAAGAAGCTTTACGATTAAAAGATGAGCGCTTAAAAAAAATACAAGAAGATAAAGAAAAACGTCTTCAAGAAATAAAAGAGAAACAAAACAAATAATTCAAAACAATTAAATATTTAGGATAAAATGAGAAAATTAAAAAGTTTAGTAATCGCTGCAGTTTTATTTTTAGGTGTAAGCACAACAGTATCTGCTCAAAGTAAAGTAGGTTATATTAATTTAAGTGAATTAATTCCTCAAATGCCAGAGGTTAATGCTGCAAATGAGCAAATCAAAAAATTAGAAGAAGGTTTTACAAAAGACTTAACAGCTTTGGTTACTGAGTTCAGAACTAAAGCAGATAAATATAACAATGAAGCTGCAACTGCTGGTGACGCTTTAAATGAGACAAGAGGAAAAGAATTACAAAGCTTACAAGAAAGAATTGAAACTTTCCAACAAACTGCTCAACAAGAGTTACAAAAGAAAGAGTTTGATTTAAAATCTCCAATTTTAGAAAAAGCAAGAGTTGCAATTCAAAAAGTAGCCAAAGCTAAAGGATATAACATTGTTTTAGATTCTACAGTTGGTGGAGGAGTTTTAATGGCAGAAGGTGCAGATTTAATGCAAGACGTTAAAACAGAATTAAAATTAAAGTAATAAACATTACATAATTAAAACTGCCTTATTAGGCAGTTTTTTTTATTTTTGTATTTATGAAAAACGATTACCCAATTGGTTTATTTGATTCAGGAATTGGTGGAACGAGTATTTGGCACGAAATCCATTCCATTCTTCCTAATGAAAATACCATCTATTTAGCAGATAGTAAAAACGCACCTTACGGACAAAAAAGCAAAGATGAAATCATTCATCTGTCAGAAAAAAATGTAGAGTTTCTTTTAAACAGAAATTCTAAAATTATTGTTGTTGCTTGTAATACGGCCACAACAAATGCGATTGATTTTTTAAGAGAAAAATATGATGTTCCATTTATTGGAATTGAACCAGCGATTAAACCTGCAGCTATTGAATCAAAAACTGGTGTTATTGGTGTTTTGGCTACAAAAGGAACTATTACGAGTGAGTTGTTCGAAAAGAGCGTAAAAAGCTTTAAAAATGTTGAGGTTATAGATCAAATCGGATATAATTTAGTGTCTTTGATTGAAAGTGGAAAAATCAATTCAGAAGAAACAGAAAATCTTTTGAAAGAGTATATTCTACCAATGGTTGATAAAGATATAGACCATTTAGTTTTAGGATGTACACATTATCCATATTTGACGCCTATAATCAAACAGTTTATTCCAAATGAAGTAAAGATTATCGATTCTGGAGAAGCTGTTGCTAAGCAAACTAAGAATATTTTAGAGAAATTGAATTTGTTGAATCAAACGCAAGGTAAAGTAACTAACGAATTTTTTATCAATACAGATGCTAAAGTTCTAAAAACATTTTTGCCCGGAATTGATTCAGTATTTGAATTAGACTTTTAAAACTAAAAGGCTTTTGTTTTCACAAAAGCCTTTTTAGTGTTACTTCATTAACAATTTAAAGTAATGAATCATTCGCATATAATTATCAATGGTAATCGATTCGTTATCGTTGTGAATTAATCTTTGATCGTACTGATTGATTTCAACCGGCATAAAACGGAATACGTTATCAGAAACAATTTCGTATTTGTAAGCATCCGTTCCACCAATGGTTAAATAAGATGAAATAATAGCATTCGGATAAACTTCACCAATTGTTTTCTGAACTTTCTTAAATGGTTCTCCGTTGATATCAGAAATTTTAGATGGTTCTCTAGACGAAATTACTTTATAATCTACGTCGTAACCTTCACAAAGTTTCTTCACATGATTTAAAACATCATCAACCGAATTACCTTGTAAAATTCTAAAGTTAACAGTAATTTCTGTAGTTGCAGAAAGTACGTTTGGTGCATCACTAGAATGAGCCATAGTTAATGCTGTTGTTGTACGAATTAAAGCATTCGATGCAGCATCTTTTTCAAGACTATTGATTAAAGCACCTTTTAAAGCCCATTGATTTGCAATAGCTAATTGCGATTTAAAATCCATAGAACCACCAATATTCTTTAAGAAAAATTCAATCGGTTCAGTTACCATTGGTTCCATTTGATGGTCATTTAGCTTATCAATAATTTCAGCAGCTAAAACTAAAGAACCTTTTTTAGGAGGCATTGACGAATGTCCTCCGGTTCCTTTTACGGTAATCTGTAAAGTTAAAAATCCTTTTTCGGCAACACCAACCAAAGCAATTGCTTTATCTACATTTTGTAGCACAGATTTAGGACTTACCACATATCCACCTTCATCATAAACGGCATCAAAAGTTATGTTTTTTTGTTTGAAGTAATCTGCAATTTTCAAAGCACCTTGTCTTCCGCTAACTTCTTCATCATGTCCGAAAGCAAAATAAATATCTTGTTCTGGTTGAAAACCATCTTCTAATAATTGGTCAGCTGCTTCTAAAATTGAAATCAACATGCCTTTCATATCCAAAGTTCCTCTTCCGTAAAT
>NZ_CANRNX010000083.1 GCF_947632075.1 uncultured Flavobacterium sp. | reverse complement strand
AACTTCGTTTTCGTCAACACCTAATTTGTCAACGATAATCGCTTTTACTCTTGATGCAATGTCTGACATAATCTTTTAATTTTAAGTTTAATTTACGGCGGTAAAGGTATAAAACCAATTTGAATTACCGCACAAAAAATGATTTTTGTAACTGCGAAATTATAAAAATAAATAATACTTACCACAGTTTTTTATCGAATTGTCATTTATTATTCTTTTTTTTGCAGTCTGAATTCTTACTTTTTATAACATATTTTTTTTTGTCTGATGAGAAACATTGTTTTATTTGCCTCTGGTTCAGGGTCTAATGTAGAAAATATTATTGAGTATTTCAATAATAAAGATGTGAAAAATAATTTTTATGTCTTTACAAATAATCCTGATGCATTTGTAATTGAGCGTTCAAAAAAATTAAATGTTCCTTATTTTGTTTTTTCGAAAACTGAATTAAAAAACGGTTCAGTTTTAAGTAAGATTTCTGAAATTAATCCTGATTTAATTGTTTTAGCTGGGTTTCTGTTAATGTTTCCTGCCTCTATAATTGAAGCTTATCCTAATAAAGTTATTAATATCCATCCGGCGCTTTTGCCAAAATATGGAGGGAAAGGCATGTATGGAATGCATGTTCATCAAGCTGTTGTTGATAATAAAGAATCTGAAACTGGGATTACTATTCATTATGTAAATGAACATTATGATGAGGGTGCAATTATTTTTCAAGCAAAAACTTCAGTTGAGCCTACTTTTAGCGCAAATGATGTTGCCAACGAAGTTCATAAACTAGAATATGAGCATTTTCCAAAAGTGATTGAAAGTTTGTTGTACTAATTTGAAGTTTCTTTATCGTTCAATTTTTTTTGATATTCTAATCTTTCCTGCATTCGTTTTTGTCGAATTCTTTCTAATTCGTTTAAACATAAGTTTTTTACTTCTTGAAGTAGATATAAATATACGACGGTTTGTGGAAGTTCATTCCCGTTTTTTTCAATTGTGAATTTGTTTTTTTTGAATTTGATTTTACTCCATTTTTTATTACCTTCTTTCTTGATTGAAAAATGACCGCTAAAGTTCTTTTTTAATTCATAATTTACTTTCTCATAGATGATTTCATTTTTATTAAAAAAGCCTTTGTTTACCCATTCATCATTTTGAAATTCAAAAATATATCCATCTTCAAATTTTAAGTTATTAGCAAAACCTTCATCTGTTAAAACATCAAAATCTAAAACAACTTCATTATTTGTATATATTCTGGCTGTTTTTGTGGTTGTATTAAAATCGTAACTATAAGTTTGTGCGTTAATTAAATTAAAACTTAAGAGTAAAGTTAAGAGCGGTAAGTAAAAGTGTATTTTTCGCATAATTTTTTTTACGATTCGAAAATCAATATGTATGCCACAAATTAGAATCAGTATCCACTGACTTGAATTGAATTTAAAAAGATGTTTGTGTTTTTCTCCCGTTGAATCAAACGTTCGGCTCCTTTCATAACTAACCAAAGTTTTAAAACATCTGATATTTGATGTTCGCTTTCTTCAACAATTATTTGATTACCCGAACAAGCAATCTTTACTTGAAAGTTTTTATCATTTCTTTTTTTGAGTTTCATTTTTGAAAAAATAGGCTTTTCTAACTTAAAAGTTTCTTCATAAACTGTAATCTCGTTTTTAGAATAATTCCCAATAATTTCTTCGTAATTTTGATCAATTTCATAGATAGTTCCGTTTTCAAACCAATAGAAATCATTAACAATTTTAAAATTTTCTAAATCAATTTCGCAAATACTAAAACCTTTAAAATAAACCTCAATAATGTTATCATTTGCAACATCATAATTAAACTGATTGCCACTTAAATATTGCGCAATTGATAATTGTGAAAATAGAATGATTTTTAAAAGTATTATTTTTCTCATTGATTGTTTTTGGTTTTAGAAATTCGTTGAGTGAAATTAATAAATTTATCTTTGTGAAAAATTTACGCGTGCAAAATAGTCAAGTTATATTATATACCGATGGTTCTTCACGAGGAAATCCTGGTCCGGGTGGATTTGGGTTAATTTTAGAATGGGCAGGGAAAAATGTTTTTAAAGAAGTTTCTCAAGGTTTTCGAAAGACAACCAATAATCGCATGGAGCTTTTAGCAGTAATTACTGGGTTAGAAATGTTGAAAAATCAAGGAACAACTGTGTTGGTAGTAACCGATTCTAAATATGTAGTTGATGCTGTTGAGAAGAATTGGGTTTTTGGTTGGGAAAAGAAAAATTTCAAGGATAAAAAAAATCCAGATTTATGGAAACGATTCTTGAAAATCTATAGGCAACATCAAGTTGTTTTTAAATGGATTAAAGGTCATAATAATCATAAAATGAATGAACGTTGCGATGAATTGGCGGTTCAAGCCGCATTGAGTGGTGATTTTTTAGTTGATGAATTTTACGAAACTTTCGAAGGATAAAAATTTATACGATTATTAACATTTTCAACTTCATAAAAAGTGTTGTAGAAATTTGATTTTTAAGTATATTTGCGTCTTCATTTAGAATAAAGAATATGAATAAATTATTGATTGTAGGAACGGTTGCTTTCGATGCTATTGAAACACCTTTCGGAAAAACAGATAAAATACTTGGTGGTGCTGGAACATATATTGGTTTATCTGCTTCGCATTTCAATGTAAAATCTGCTATTGTTTCTGTAGTAGGAGACGATTTTCCTCAAGAATATTTAGATCTTTTAACAAGTAGAAATATCGATACAACAGGTATTGAAGTTGTAGTTGGAGGGAAAACATTTTTCTGGAGCGGAAGATATCATAACGATTTAAATTCTCGTGATACTTTAGATACACAATTAAATGTTTTGGCAGATTTTAATCCAATCGTACCAGAAAATTTTAAAGATGCAGAAGTTGTAATGTTAGGTAATTTACATCCTAATATTCAAATTGGAGTTTTAGATCAAATGACTAAGAAACCTAAATTAGTTGTTTTAGATACTATGAATTTCTGGATGGATTGTGCCTTAACAGAATTAAAAGAAGTTATTAAACGTATTGATGTTATTACAATTAATGATGAAGAAGCTCGTCAATTGTCTGGTGAATATTCATTAGTAAAAGCTGCCGAAGTAATTCACCAAATGGGTCCTAAATACGTGGTTATTAAAAAAGGTGAGCATGGTGCCTTATTATTCCATGACGAGCATGTGTTCTTTGCGCCTGCATTACCATTAAAAGAAGTATTTGATCCAACAGGAGCTGGAGATACTTTTGCAGGAGGATTCTCTGGTTATTTAGCACAAAGTGAAAACATTTCTTTCAGTAATATGAAGAATGCGATTATTTATGGTTCAAATTTAGCTTCATTCTGTGTTGAGAAATTTGGAACTGAACGTATGATTAATCTTACAGAAACAGAAGTAGATGCTCGTTTACAGCAATTTAAAATGTTAACTCAATTTGATATTGAATTAGCTGAATAATATATATTAAATTAAAGCCTCATTGTGGGGCTTTTTTTCTTTCAACAACACAACACACAACACACAAACTATGAGTGACGCGATCAAACACGAATGCGGAATTGCACTTTTAAGGTTAAAAAAACCTTTAGAATTTTATAAAGAAAAATATGGTTCTTCTTTTTATGCAATACAGAAAATGTATTTGCTGATGGAAAAACAACATAACCGTGGACAAGACGGTGCTGGTTTAGCAAGTATTAAACTTGACATGGAGCCAGGTGAACGTTATATAAGTCGTGTTCGCTCAAACAAACCTTCTCCAATTCAGGATATTTTTACTCAAATTAACGGTCGTATTAATGACGAGTTAGAAAATCGACCAGAATTAGTAAATAATGTTGCTGCTCAAAAAGCAGAATTACCTTATATAGGAGAAGTTTATTTAGGTCACGTACGTTACGGAACTTTTGGTAAAAACAATATCGAAAGTGTTCATCCATTTTTACGTCAGAATAATTGGATGCATCGTAACCTTATCGTTGCTGGTAATTTCAACTTAACTAATGTAAAAGAATTATTCGCTGATTTAGTTCGTTTAGGTCAACATCCAAAAGAAATGACAGATACGGTTACTGTTATGGAAAAAATCGGACATTTTTTAGACGATGAAGTAACCGATTTATACTTTGAGTGCAAAAACGAAGGTTTGACTAAGCGTGAAGCTTCGCCTGTTATTGGTGAACGTTTAAATATTGGAAGAATTCTAAAAAGAGCTTCTAAAAATTGGGATGGTGGATTTGCTATGGCCGGAATGATTGGTCATGGAGATGCTTTTGTGTTACGTGATCCTGCGGGAATTCGCCCTGCGTTTTATTATGAAGATGAAGAAATTGTTGTGGTTACTTCAGAACGTCCGGTAATTCAAACAGCTTTTAATGTTCCATTAGAGACTATTAAAGAATTAAATCCAGGAGAAGCTATCATCATTAAGAAAAATGGTAATGTTTCTTTTGAACAAATTTTAGAACCTTTAGAAAAGAAGGCTTGTTCATTTGAGCGTATTTATTTTTCAAGAGGAAATGACGCATCTATCTATAAAGAAAGAAAAGCATTAGGGAAGTTAATGATGCCTTATGTTTTGGAAGAAATAAAAGGTGATACTGAAAATACAGTTTTTTCTTATATTCCAAATACAGCAGAAACATCATTTTTTGGAATGATGGAAGGAGCTCAGGATTATTTAAACGAAAAGAAAATTGCTGCAATCTTAGCGAATCAAGGCAATTTATCTGCTGAAAAATTAAATCAAATTTTAGCTACAACCATTCGTACAGAAAAAATAACAATTAAAGATGCAAAACTTCGAACATTTATTACAGACGATAGTAGTCGTGATGATATGGTTGAGCATGTTTATGATGTTACTTACGGTGTTGTAAAACCTACCGACACTTTAGTAGTTATAGACGATAGTATTGTTCGTGGTACTACGTTAAAAAAATCGATTATTAAAATGCTGGATCGATTAAATCCTAAAAAAATCATGGTCGTTTCTTCAGCTCCACAAATTCGTTATCCTGATTGTTATGGAATTGATATGGCAAAAATGGAAACATTAATCGCTTTCAATGCAACTTTAGAGTTATTAAAAGATCGTAATCTTTATTATATAATCGACGAGGTTTATGCAAAATGTAAAGCACAAGAAAGCTTACCAGATGCAGAAGTTGTGAATTATGTAAAGGAAATTTATGCTCCATTTACAGATCAAGAAATATCAGATAAAATTTCTGAAATGTTACGTCCAGATACTGTAAAAGCAGATGTTAAGATTGTTTTCCAAACCGTTGAAGATCTTCATAGAGCATGTCCAGATAATTTAGGAGATTGGTATTTTACAGGTAACTACCCTACTAATGGAGGGAATAGAGTTGTAAACCGAGCGTTTATGAATTTTTATGAAGGAAAAGACGCAAGAGCGTATTAAAATATTAAAATAAAGTTAAAAGCACCAAGTATACTTGGTGCTTTTTTGTTTTGGCACAAAAGTTGGAATTCTGTAAAATATAAATTTAAAATACATTATTAAGATGAAAAAATTAGTTGTTATTGCAATGGTTGCATTTTCGATAGTTGCGTTTGCTCAAGTTAAACAAAACGAAAAAACAGTAGAAAAAACAGAAATTAAAACTTCTAAGAAAGAAAAAAATAAAGCTGGTAAAAAAAGAGATAATGGCAATTTTTCTAAAAAGTTCGAAAGTTTAAATTTAACTGATTCCCAAAAAGAAAAAATTAAAACATTGAAAACCGAGAACAAAGAAAATTTCAAAAAAGGAGAAAAAGTTTCTAAAAAAGATATAGAAATAAGATTTGCGGAAATGGATAAGCAAATGAAAAATATCTTAACTAAAGAACAGTATGTTAAATTTCAAGAGATACAAAAAGAGAAAGTTACAAATAAAGCTTCTAAAGAAAACAGAAAAGCTGGAAAAGGCAATAAGTTTGCTGATTTGAATTTAACTGAATCTCAAAAAGAACAATTAAATGCCTTAAAAGAAGATCGTAAATCTAAAGGTGATCTAGTTCAAAAACAAAAACTTACTAATGAAGAAAAACAAGAGTTAAGAGCTTATATGGATAAAAAAATCAAAACAATTTTAACTCCAGAACAATATGCTAAGTTTTCTGCTAAGAAAGTAATGAAACAAAAAAAAGAAATTAGAAGTTAAGTCTTCTGATTACATAAAAAAAATAATTATGAAAAGTATATATGTATTTGCAATGATGGCTCTATCAGTGGGAGGATTTGCTCAGCAACGTTCTGTTAGTAAATATGAACCTGCAAGAGGTCAACAAGAACGTAGAGAAGTTGGTCGTGAACAACGAGATAAATCTTATGATTTTAAATATAGCTCTAAAGATTTCGATTACCGTGGTTTAGATTTATCTTATAGTCAAAAACGTGAATTAGACGATTTGTTATATCGTATGCAAGGCGAAATTAAATTTGCAGAACGTAGTTATCGTCGTCCAGAATCTCAGATTAGAAAAATTGAAAAAGCTTATGATTTAAAAATCTCGAAAATTTTATCAAAATATCAATATGATAAATTCATGAAAATTTACGCTTATCAGCATCTAGGTTTTGGTTATGGAAGAGTATAATTTCCAAACCAAGCTACTAATCTATTTTTGAACCCAATAAACTTTAATTTGTTTATTGGTTTTTTGTTGCTTTTTAATAAGCGATTTGTATATTTACATTGTTATTTATAATCATTCTAAATGCACGATGAAAAAAGCAATTTTATTTATGTTCCTAATTTTAGGAATAGCTACTTCTGCTCAAGAAGTAAAGCCGTATCAAATATATAATTCTAAAGGGAAGAAGATTTCTTTTGAGAAAATGATTTCTGGTTTAACAGATTCGGACGTTGTTTTGTTTGGAGAATTTCATGATAATTCTATTGTTCATTGGTTGCAATTAAAAACAGCTAAAGCTTTAAAGCAGAAAACAAATCTGATTTTTGGTATGGAAATGCTAGAAACTGATAATCAAACTTTTGTTGATTTATATTTAAAGAGTGATTTGTCTGAAGAAGATTTTGCTAAATCAGCTCGTTTATGGAATAATTATAAAACAGATTATAAACCAATTGTTGATTATGCTAAAGCAAATCAAATTGAAGTAATTGCTTCAAATGTTCCTAGAAAATATGCAAGTTTACTATACAAACAAGGTGAAGAAGCCTTGTTAAATTTACCTGAAGATGAAAAACAATGGATAGCTCCGTTACCTTTTCCTTATGATGCTTCATTACCTTCTTATGTAAAAATGATGGAAATGTTTAAAGATAGTGACCATGCAAATCAAAATTTTCCAAAAGCACAAGCAATAAAAGATGCTACTATGGCTCATTTCATTGTAACAAATCTAAAAGAAGAAAAAACTCTGCTTCACATTAACGGATCTTATCATTCTAATAACTACGAAGGAATATATTGGTATTTAAAAAAATACGATAATTCTTTAAAAGTTAAAACAATAACTGTTTTAGAAAAAGCAGATATTACTAAGATTTCTTCAGAAGAAAAGCAACTTGCTGATTATATTATCATTATTGATGAAGATATGATTAAAACTTATTAATTCTTGTTTATCAAATTCAATTTTATTTAAAATCATTTTAAATACCAAAGAAATCAATGGAATTACTTTGGTATTATTTATAAATAGCCTTACTTTTGTGTGATTTTTTTAAGGAAAAAAACTACTAAAATTAAATTATGGCAAAATCTGCACTTTTAAAGTCGTCAATCGGTAAGAAATACTGGATGGCACTTACGGGGTTATTTTTATGCGTGTTTTTGTTAGGTCACTTAGCAGGTAACTTGCAATTGATTTTCGGAACTGATTTACAGTTCAATCAATATGCTCACTTCATGACTACAAATCCAGCAGTAAAAGTTTTATCTTACATTACGTACATTTCTATTTTATTCCACGCTGTTGACGGAATTTTATTAGCAGTACAAAACAAAAAAGCAAGACCTATAGGTTACGCTAAAAACAACGCTGCTTCTAATAGCACATGGGCGTCAAGAAACATGGCGATTTTAGGAACTTTATTATTAGTTTTTATTGCTACTCACATGATGAACTTCTGGGCTAAGATGCATTTTTCAGAAATGCCATTACAAACTGAAGTTTTAACACTTTCTTCTCCAATGGGAGAACAACAATTTGACATCCATAATACAACTGATGGAAGTTTTGTTTTAATTCAACAAAATCCAGAAGGAAAAACAGTTTACGGAGATCCAGTTCTAGGTCAGTTAGAATTGAAAGATGGTAAAGATTTCTATTTAGGAGAAGTGAAGATTAAACAAGGATACAAAGATTTATACAAAATCACTGTTGATTTCTTTAAAGATCCAAAATACGGATTAGCTTTCACATTATTTTATGTGTTCTCTATGATTGTTTTGGCTTTCCACTTATCGCACGGTTTCCGTAGTGCGTTCCAATCTTTAGGAGCTAATAATCCTAAATATAACGGATTAATTAATGTAATTGGTGTGGCATTCGCTTATATTGTTCCGGCTTTATTCGCAGTAATTCCATTATACCTTCATTTTGTTAAATAATCTACCAAAGTAAATTGATTATGAGTTTAGATAATAAGATTCCTCAGGGTCCAATCGATACGAAATGGACAGATTATAAAAATCACATTAACTTAGTGAACCCAGCTAACAAACGTAATATTGATGTTATTGTTGTTGGAACTGGATTAGCAGGTGGTTCTGCTGCTGCTACTTTAGCTGAGTTAGGATATAACGTAAAAGCTTTTTGTTACCAAGATTCTCCACGTCGTGCGCACTCTATTGCAGCA
>NZ_CANRNX010000082.1 GCF_947632075.1 uncultured Flavobacterium sp. | reverse complement strand
TTTTAAGATTATTCTGCTTTTTGTAAAAATAAATTATTTGGATATGTGACTTTTGAACCTTCGCTCGTAATTAAAATTGTATGAAAAGTTTTAATATCTTCAATCTCAGCCTCGATAGGAAAATCTTTATCTTCAATTTTTATAATGTCTCCAATCTTGTATGGAAACGAAAAAAACATGACAATACCTGCTGTAATATTACTTAAAACCGACCATTGAGCAAATAAAGCAACTCCAATAAATGCAAGTATTGATGTAATATATGTAACAACATTTTTAGTATCAATTCCCCAAATTCCTAATAAGGCAACAATAAACAAGGTATAAATCATCCAATCAATATATTTAGTGATGATTCTTCGTCTATTTTCAGCTCTTTCAGATACCTCAGAGATTTTTTTTATAATTTTTTTAGTAACATATTTTATAACAATAGTAATTAAGATTACTAAAAATGTTGCGATAATTTCCGGGTAATATTCGTTTATGATTAAATTCATTATTGTAAAAAATCTATAAGTTCATGGTATAATTTTTCCATTGGTAATCCTACAACATTAGTGTAAGAACCTTTAATTTCTGATATTCCAATTAAACCAATCCATTCTTGAATTCCATAGGCTCCCGCTTTGTCAAAAGGTTTAAAAGTATTAATATAATACCAAATTTCATCGTCTGTAAGTTCAGAAAAAGTAACAAAAGTAATAGCGTTAAAAGTTTTTGAATTATGCTTAGATTTTAAGCAAACTGATGATATAACTTCGTGTGTTTTATTTGACAAACCTTTAATCATACAGAAAGCTTCATTAGCATTTTGGGGTTTACCTAAAACAATTTTTTCGTTCCAAACTAAAGTATCAGATGTAATAACAATTTCGTTGTCTTTTAAATTTTCAAAACCAGAAGCTTTTACGTTAGCTATAAAATCGGTTATTTGAGAATGTTTTAAATCTTCAGGATAAGTTTCGTCTACATTAGAAGGTTTTACTTCAAATGAAATACCTAAATCGGTTAAGAATTGTTTTCTACGAGGAGAATTTGAGGCTAATATTATTTTTTTATCTTCTAATAATTTATGAAGCAACATAGTTTTTTATATTAAAAAATAAAAATACTATAGAAATAATCGTTAACCAAATAATTATATTAAGAATGTGATTTGATATTTTGAAACCTTTAGTGTTTTTTGCTCTGTACAATTGAATCATTGCTACAAGGAAGGGTAATCCAATTCCTAAAAGACAGTACAATGAAAATAATGGTAATTGATTGTAGTATTTTATAAAAAAATATAAAATTGTTAAAATTGGGAGTAAGATAAGTACAGCTGTTCTTTTACTACCAACAATGATTCCGTGTAAAGTTGCTAAGGTTTTTTTATTGTGTTTACGATCTTCCTCAACATGAATTAAATCTAAAATAAGAGTTTTAATTAAAAAACTTAATGTTAGTAAAATTCCAAAGGAAAATAAAATGATGATTAATAATTCATTTGAAAAACCAGCGTTCATTGAACTGATATTGGGTAGAATCTCTAAGACAATTAAGGTGAAAATTGGGTAGGTTGCGATTACAGAAAAAATAATATTGCTTAAAAGTGGAATTTTAATCCACTGTGTCATGTAAAGATATAACAAAGCTGCAAATGCAATAAAGAAACCAAAATAACCAACATTACCAATTTCATTAGCTAAAAAAAAGCTTATTCCAATACCTAAAGAATTTACTCCAAGATATTTATAATAAGCTTTTTCGATGTTTTTTATGTATTTTTTTTCTGGATATTTCTCTTGTTTAATTATAAGATATAAAATTAAACTTCCAACATATATTAGAATTAAAGAAATTATGAAATTGAGAAACTCAAAATCTGAGAGTTCATGGTCTAAGCTTAAAGTTTTAAATAATCCGTATCTAATTAATAAAAGCGATACAATTAATTGTAAAGCAATTTGTATCTGATTTTTTCTTAAAACTTTCATAGCTCATAGTTTTTATGTTAATCAAATTTTGCGTTGAAGTGTTCAAACCATTTTCCTTGAACTTTCATCACTTGTTCGATGACATCTCTAACCGCACCTTTCCCACCATTTATGTGCGAAATGTATTTACTGATTTTTTTTATTTCAGGAACTGCATCTTGCGGACAAGTTGGTAAACCAACTTCTTGCATAATCCAATAATCAGGAATATCATCGCCCATATATAATACTTGACTTGGTTTGATGTTATTTACATCGACATATTTCTTAAAAATTTCAACTTTATCTGAAACGCCTAAATGAATATCATTTATACCTAAATTTTTAAGTCTGGTTCTAACGCCATCGTTGCTTCCACCAGAAATAATACAAACATTGTAACCGTTTTCTACTGCCGCTTTCATAGCGTAACCATCTCTAATAAACATGTTGCGTAAAAGTTCGCCGTTTGCAGCAACATGAATACTTCCGTCAGTTAAAACCCCATCAATATCGAAAACAAATGTATCGATGTGATTCATTAACTCTTTATAACTTTTTGACATTATAATTTTGAATTGATTCTGTAATATTTAAATATAGTGATTTTATTTTTTCGTTCCCAATTAATTCCAAATGTTTTTTAATGGTGTTAGAATCATTTCGAACAGCTGGACCAGTTTGTGCAGCAATCGGTTCTAAAACGTCTATTTTATTAAGAGTTTCTTGAATTAATGGTTTGAAAATTTCGAAAGGAATGTTATTTTCTTTACAAATTTCGTTACCTAAAGTAAACATATGATTTGTGAAATTTGAAACAAAAACTGCCGAAACATGAATGTATTTTCTTTGTTCTGAAGAAATTTTATAAATTTTGTTAGAAAAATTTAAGGCAAATTCATGTAAGAAATTATAATCTTCTTCAAATTCGCTTTCTAAACAAAAAGGAATTTCAGAAAAATCTACAGTTTTGTTTTTAGTAAATGTCTGTAACGGATACAAAACTCCTCTTCGGTTTTTAGCACTTAAAATGTTTAGATCTGCAGAACCTGAAGTATGAACTACAAACTTATTGCTAAAAGGCAGATTTTCAGAAACTTCACTAATTGCATTGTCAGAAACTGAAATAATATATATATCTGCTTCTTTAATTTTTGTAAATTCATCAGTGCAAATTCGTTTTAGACTCTCAGATTGTATTTTATCTAAGTTTCTTATGTAAATTTGTATTAATTCTAATTGCTTACTTTCTTGAATAAACGATATTAAGTGAGAGGCAACATTACCAAAACCTAAAACAACTACTTTTTTCATAACTGTAAAAGTAACAGAAACAAAAGTTTTTTACAATGGTTTTTAGGATTTATAATTTTTAAAATATGAAAAAGGATATTCAAGATTTAAACGATATCAAATTTATGGTTGATACGTTTTATGGAAAAATTCAAAAAGATGATTTAATAGGTCCGATTTTTAATGGAATTATTCAAAATCGTTGGCCAGAACATTTAGAAAAAATGTACACCTTTTGGCAAACTATTTTGTTAAATGATTATACTTATTCAGGACGACCATTTCCACCTCACGCAGAATTACCTGTAACAGAAGAACATTTTAATCGTTGGAAACAAATTTTTTCTGAAGTAGTTTTAGGTAATTTTGAAGGCGAAAAGGCAGACGAAGCTATTTGGCGAGCAGATAAAATGGCTACTATGTTTCTATCTAAAATAACTTATTTTAGAGAAAACAACATCAAACCTTTAACTTAATTGCGAAGTTTTTCTTGAAAATCGTCGTCAAATATATTAGCAAAAACTTTTCGAATCGATCCATCGCTATTTAAAATTATCGTACGATTCAATCGATTTATGATCCATAAATCTTTAAGTTTCGAGAAATCTTTTGCTTGTAATTCAATTGTATTTGGATTATTTCTAAACTTTACAAGTTTTGACCATTGATCAAAATCGTTATCAATGTTAATAGAAATAAAATTGTATTCTGGATGAGATTTAGTTAATTCATCTATTTTCTTTTGCGAAGAATTGTAGTGATTTATAGCATTTTTTGTCCAGAAAACAATAACCGTGTTTTTGTGAATGTTTTTATCAATTGCAAACTTTTTGTTATTTACATCAACTAATTCTACGTTTGGTAAACGATTATTATCATTTAAGTTTTTAATTGCATTTTTAATTTTTACAATTTCATTTTGTTGTGTAGAATCTGTAGAAATTTCCAAATATCTCTTTAAGAAAGCTCTGTTATTTTCAATGTTTTGATCTTCAAGAAGGTAAACAAACGCGATGTTATTTAAAATTTTGTTTTTAACTTTTTGATTCGAAATTAATGAATCAACAATTTTAATTTTTGCGATGTTTTTTTCGTAATCTGTTTTAAAATTTTGATCAGAAACCATTGAATTTAACATGATTGCTAAATAGCGAGTAAATGGTTTAAACTGACTTAATTTTTCGTTGTTGAAGTCAATTTTGTTTCTAAAACTATAATAATCTGTAGGTAAACTATCTTTAATGTTTTCGTTTGTATATTCTAAATGTGCAAAAGGATAAATTTCTAAACGTGAATAATATTCGAAATCAAGCATAGCTTGAGCGTATAAATCGAAATCGTTATCCCATCCAATTTCAGTTTTTCTTCTTAAATAAAATGCAGTTCTTGCATCTTTCAGTGAATCGTTGCTACGTTTGAATTTTTTGTAATTTTTTCCGTAATGAAAATCTAAATTGTTTTTGTTGTCTATGTTAAACGCAAAAAGTTCTAAAAGAAAATTGTTTTTATTTTTACCAGTTCCATAGAAAGAAGAAGCATGTTCAAAATCTTTTGTGTTAATTCTAAGTTTTAAACTGTCATTCTTATCAAAAAAAACATACTTCGTTTTGTCACTGTGTTTAATGATGTACATACCAGGAGTTAACGAATCGAATTTTATAGAAAATTTGTTGTTTTTATCAATAAATAAAGTGTCAACTACATTATTGTCTTTAAAAAAAAGTAAATATTGCGCTCTTGGGTTAATAACTTCTCCACCAAAATACGCACTAAAGTCGTTGGTGTCTATTTCTTTTTTGTTACAAGATAAAGTTAAAGTAGCTAAAGAAAACAGAAAGTATTTGTAAAAACAGTTTTTAGGGAACATGTCTGCTGAAAGATTTTAAGCAAAAATATGTTTTATGTGTTAATTATTTTGTTAAAAGTGAGTTAAACTAATTGTAAGGAATTTAAAGATATATATTAGAGTTTAATAGATTTTAATTTAGTATTTTTGCATTTCCAAAAACAAATAAAGAATCATGTTAACAGTTTCAAATTTATCAGTACAATTTGGTAAACGTATTTTGTTCGATGAAGTAAATGCAACTTTCACTCAAGGAAATTGCTATGGTATCATTGGAGCAAATGGTGCAGGAAAATCTACTTTTTTAAAGATAATAGCAGGAGATATTGATCCTACTTCTGGTCATGTAATTTTAGAGCCAGGTAAACGTATGTCGGTTTTAAACCAAAACCACAATATGTTTGATGAGCATACAGTTCTTGAAACTGTTTTAATGGGGAATAAAGTTTTATTTGCTGTTAAAAAAGAAATGGATGATTTATATGCTGATTATACAGACGAAAATGCTGATCGTATCGGTGAATTACAAATTCAATTTGATGAAATGAACGGTTGGAATGCAGATTCTGATGCAGCTTCTTTATTATCAAACTTAGGAATTTCAGAAGACTTTCATTACATGTTAATGTCAGATATGGAAGCGAAATTAAAAGTTCGTGTGTTATTAGCACAAGCTTTATTTGGTAATCCTGATGTTTTAATCATGGATGAGCCTACTAACGACTTAGATTTTGAAACTATTGGTTGGTTAGAAAATTTCTTAGCAAATTATGAAAATACAGTTTTAGTTGTTTCTCACGACCGTCACTTCTTAGATGCAGTTTGTACGCATATTTCAGATATCGACTTTGGAAAAATTAATCATTTCTCAGGTAACTATACTTTCTGGTACGAATCATCTCAATTAGCTGCAAAACAACGTGCACAACAAAATAAGAAAGCTGAAGAGAAAAAAGCAGAATTAGAAGAATTTATTCGTCGTTTCTCTGCTAACGTTGCAAAATCTAAACAAGCAACTTCTCGTAAAAAAATGATTGAAAAATTAAACGTTAACGATATTAAACCATCTTCTCGTAGATATCCAGCAATCATTTTTGAACAAGAGCGTGAAGCTGGAGATCAAATTTTAAATGTAGTAAATTTAGCTACTTCTGTAGACGGAGAAGTTATTTTCAAAAACGTTGATTTAAACGTTAATAAAGGAGATAAGATTGTTGTTTTCTCTAAAGATTCACGTGCAACGACTGCTTTTTACGAAATATTAAATGGTAAATTGGAAGCTGATGCAGGAACTTATGAATGGGGAATTACAACAAATCAATCTTACTTGCCATTTGATAATGCAAGTTTCTTTAAAGACGATTTAACGCTAGTTGATTGGTTACGTCAATGGGCAAAAACAGAAGAAGAAAGAGATGAAGTTTACGTTCGTGGATTCTTAGGAAAAATGATTTTCTCTGGAGAAGAAGCGCTTAAAAAAGGTTCGGTACTTTCTGGGGGTGAAAAGGTACGTTGTATGATTTCTCGTATGATGATGCTACGAGCTAATGTTTTAATGTTGGACGAGCCTACAAGTCACTTGGACTTAGAGTCAATTACAGCTTTCAATAACTCTTTAAAGAATTTTAAAGGAACTGTTTTGTTAACAACAAGTGATCATGAATTTGCTCAAACAGTTGGTAACCGTATTTTAGAGTTAACTCCAAACGGAGTAATTGATCGTTACATGACTTTTGATGATTACTTAGATGATCCTAAAGTGAAAGAATTACGCGAAAAAATGTATAAATAATAAAAAAACTCGATTCATTTGAATCGAGTTTTTTTATTTTATAGAACGAGTTTAATTTGTTTTTTGTTCTTTATTAAAATAAACTAAGTAATAATACATTTGACGTTCTTCGTCCCAACCTTTTTCGATGAATTTTTCAGCCGAATCCGCGTTGATGAAATCTAACTTAATTTGCACATTTGTATCTAAGTTAATTACGTTCTTTATTTTTTTACGAGCATCAGTTACTGCGTTATTTGCAATAGGGAAGTTTGTGGTGTCTTCAATTGAATATTTTTCGCCACGATCTACTTTGTAATTTTTAAACTCGGCTTGTAAGTCAGGGTTTTCAATTACTTCGTTTAAAAAAGTTGTTTCTTCAAATTCATCATTTTTAGCAAAATAATTCACCGAACGATTCATAAACATAACCTCTTCTTTTTTATCTTCTGCTGGTAAAACTACATCTTTGGCAAAATCTTGAACAAATTTCAAATATTTTTTAGTCATATAGTTTTCATCTTGAAAAGCATCAACACATAAAAAATGTTCTAACCAATAACGCGCGTCATAACGATTGCTGTCTACAGTTAAAATTTTGTAACCTTCTTCTTTTTTATAATTAAAAATCAAGCAACCTTTATCTAATTTACTTAAGTTTATTCCCTGTTGTAAAATCATTTCAAGGTTTGAGCCGTTTTCTTCAAACTGTAAAAAATCTGCTTTAAGCTCACTTTTAAAAATTCCAATGGCATCAACTACGTTATTGTCAATAGATACATTTGTTAAATGGGCTACGTAAACTTCGCCATTTTTAATGTGCGGGTGATTGGATTGATCAAATAAATGTTTGGTTATTTTTTTTGATATTTCGTGAGATTGAGTTGGATTAGCGAACAACTCTGAAGCGAAATTATACATTTCATTGTAATCTAAATCGACATCGTGTGTAAATTGAAAATAGTTTTCTTCTTTTTCTCTGAACGATTTAAAGAAATAATCTTTTAACAATGGCATGATTTCATCGTTTACTGTAAAAGTATTTTCAGATAAAAAGATGGCTTCATTTCTACTTTTGTTTCCCACACGGTGAATCGAAAGTGATTCGATTTGTGCATTGAATAAATTGATCATTTGCGTATTTTTTGCTAATTTATATAGTTAAAAAAAGAAAACCTTTTGAGTTTTCTTTTGTATGTTTTAATGTTTTAATATGATTGTTCGTCGTATCCAAAATCCGAAAATTCATCCGAATCAAACATATCAAAATCTTCATCGTCATAATCGTCGTCAAAATCTCCGAACATATCGTCGTTAGAAATAGGAGCATTGAAATCTTTAACCGGAGCTTCGGCAGGTAAAACGCCGTGAGCAAACAATAAAGCTGGAAGTTCAGTTTCTTCAGAATCTTCTTCTTTTTCGATTGCAGCTAATTCTACAAAAAACGTCCACATATTGAAAGGGTCATAGACATATAAAATTTTAGTTTGATTTTCGAATAAAATATCAGACAAAATAATATCGGCCATTGTTTTTTGTTCACCAGGAACATCGCCCATATCAAATAAAGGAATTTCTTCATCTTGTACCCAATCTTCATCACAAGTAAAGAATGAACCTCCTTCTGATCCATCAAAACCAAAAGCATTTACTAAAGCATTATGTAAATCTTCTAAAGTATTGTCGTTTGCAATTGCAAGATCTCTAAAAATATCTTCTTCAGCGTCTAAAATCGCTCTGAATTTGTAAATCATGATTATTCGTATTTGATAGGTACAAATGTATTATTTAATTCTTGTTTTTGGTCAAATGCATAAATGAATTTATAAACAATTTAATAAGTTTGATTTTGTTGCGATTTGAATTTTGATAGTTAAAACAATTTGTTTAAATGGTTTCGTTTGTTTTGTTTATATTGTTTTGTTTATATTGTTTTGTTTATATTGTTTTGTTTATATTGTTTTGTTTATATTGTTTTGGGCTTATTTTTTCTCG
>NZ_CANRNX010000081.1 GCF_947632075.1 uncultured Flavobacterium sp. | reverse complement strand
ATTGTTATTGTTTTCTTTACGCTGTAAAATATTTGCAGAATAAGCATCGCCATCTACAAACATATTAACTATATATTTATTGGTAGTTTTGTCAAAATCAACCTCGATATCTCCTTTAGGAGAATAGTAGCGTACTTTTGATGATGTGGTATAGTCTTGCGTTTCATTACCATAAAACATTGCTGTGCGTCTATCAAAACCATCATAATTAAAGAAAATATTTTCCTTACCTTGTTGTGCAATTGTAAGTGGTGCTTTATGTACATTGTAAGTAACTTCTTGTAAAGGATTTGCTTGATAATATGATAAATCATTTAAGTTTTCTATTACTTTCAATTGATATGGTTTCGCAGAATCGTATGTATAATCCCCTACATTACTATTTACAATTCTACCTTTAGAATCATATGCAATTTCTTCGGATGTTAATCCAGTACCTCCGTAATAAGTATGTGTTTCTGTTAAACGTTCAAAATTATCATAAGAAAAAGCTTCTTGAATATTTCCTGAGAACAAGCTGGTTGAACGATTGTCAAGAAGACCGTATTCAATCTGCCATGAATTGTTCAATTTAAACAATTCCGTGGTACCTTGCTTTACTGAATTTTCTGTAAGATATCCATATTGATCGTATATATTATTTGTAACCAAACCATTAGCAAAACTAATATTTGTAGCTTGCCCACGTTCATTAAATGTGTTATATACCTTTAAATCAGTATTGGTACTGGCATTTTGTAATTTCCATAAATAACCATTTTTAAATATATTCTTTGTCTTAAAGATATCAGTACCGCTTGCTCCTGTAACTTTTTTCTCTTCAGTAAGAGTTCTACCAAATTCATCGAACGTAAAATTATATATATAGTTAAATCCGTACGGCGTTGTAAATGTTTTTGCAACAACACGTTTATAATTATCATAAGTCTTGCTTTCTTGATATGTACCCCACGCATTTGTAGTTGTAATTTGATTTACTAATTTATCATTATTATAACTGTATGAGATGGTATTTCCAGAATGTGTAGTTGATAAAATCTTACCTGTAGCATCATAAGTATTTGTTGTAATACCGTTTGGTGCCGTTTCATTTAAAAGATCCCCTATGCTATTGTATTCATACGTAAAAGTACCTGCAGACGGATCTGTTATTTTATTTTTTCTGCCCCAGCCATCGTACTCAAAACTGATTACCGTACCACCGTAAGTGGTATTTTGTAAAGTACCGTTTTGGTTATAGTTGTAATTAATTATTTCACCATTATCAACAATTTTTTTAATCTGGTTATTTACATTTTTGGTTTCTGTTTTCACTTTAAGACCATCGTTTACAGTAGTAGATAGTCCATTGTAACTTGTTGTAATTTCTCTACCGGTAGGTAAAACAGTTTTAATAGCGCGTCCGTAATTGTCGTATTCAAATGTGGTAAATAATGAGGCTGTAGAAGAATATGGCTCACTTTTTTTAATTAAACGATCTTGTGAATCGTAATTGTATGAAGTGTTTATCCAATTGCCCTCTATATCGGTATAGCCTTCAAATGATTTATTTCCCCAGGCATTTGCGGTTTCTTTTTCCTTAATTCCATCAGGACGAGTTGTTTCTTTTCGAACAAAAGAAGAACCAATTAAGTTTGTACTCTTGGTCTTATACTCAAAAGTTGTAATGTTGCCTAAATAATCCGTTTCAGAAACAATCATACCAAAAGGGCTATAACCAAATAACGTTGTTAAGCCATACGGATTGGTTTCCGACATAAGCCAGCCTTTATTTTTATTGTAAAGGTAAGTAGTCTCTAAACCTTGAATGTCAATTGATTTTTCTATATAACGACCAGTTCCATCAAAAACACTGCTTGCTATACGTGGTTGTATATCAGCTGCCGAAACGGTTTTCTTTATTAAGTTACCAAAAGCATCATATTGATTGGCTTCAGAAAGTTGAACAGAACTAGCAGCACCTTCTTTAGTAATATTAGTTAACAAATGGTTGGCATAGGTATACACCTCTTTTGAAGTTTTTACGTTATTCATCTTCAACGTTTTAGATGCCGCACGACCAATATAATAATTATCGTTTACCAAACTGTGAATATAAGTAAAAGTTGTATTTGAGGTAGCTGTTTCGCCTCCTCCTGTAACTACTTTTTCTACTGACAAAGGATTCACATAATTATCATAGGTTAAAGTTACTACACCTTGAATATTTTTTAAACCGTCTTGTAGTACCGATTGTGTATTCAGTGCTTTAAAAACTTTGTTTGTTAAAATGGTAATTGTATATGTATTTGTTTTTTTAGAAATAAAGTTCGTTACCGGCGTAAAAAAGTTTGCCCAATTAATACCGTGTGCTATAATTTCTTCTTTTACCAAACTATTATTATCCAAATCAAATACCATTACATTTTTTACTTGGTCTTGTAAATCATTTATTGTTGGTCCACCTATATAAATATTTGTATTCATACGCCCTTTAAAGCCTAAAAAGCCTTTACCGTTATGGCTCAATATAACATCGCCGTAGGTAAAAAGTTGTTTACGTTCTGTACTATTACCAATAGTAAACCGCCCTTTTTCAGTACTATATGTTACTTTTTTAACTAAATAAAGCCCTGGTACAACATCCATTTCAACTTTAGGATAGAAAGGTAAGTTTTCGCCAAATGAATCAAATGGTACAACAGCGTCTTCTATATCATTGCTTGCAGGACTTGAATGATCATATTTTCTTTTTTTCTCATCATATACATCATATGTAATACGAGTTGTAATATCGTACTCATCAATTGTTTTTAATTGCTGGGTTAGTACATGATCTTTTTTAGATTTTAATATTCTTAATTTATTACCTGTAATAAATGACAGTTCCGTTTTGTACGAATCTTTATTATAATTTGTAAAGGCAATTAAAGGATACATGTTAACCGGAGCTCCAATTTCTTGAGGGCTTAATGGAATTCTAAACGAAACACTTTGGTTACCTGCGTCAAAACCAAAGTTTTCACATGCCCAAACTTGGGTATTTTGCAAAGGAACTTGCAATCCAGTGAATTTATAGACTCTGATACGATCTGTAGTTTTTAAAATATCCGTTTTTCCATCATTATTAATATCGATTAAAACAAAATTATGTGCTTTATAATCAATCAAAGAAATAGAATTTGCAGTTACTGATTCTGATTCATAAAGAACCCCTATGTTTTTTACAAAATGATTATATTGTCCATTATCTCTATTAATGTAGAAAACCCAATCACTAGAATTAGCAGCTGTAGGTGTAACAAAATCCAATTTGCCATCTCCGTTAAAATCTCCTAAATAAACAGGTCTTTCACCAGTTATATGTGGTGTATATTCATCACTATATAATTCTAATAATTTTGTTATTTGGTTAAACTTATAAATCCGCATATTTTGGTATCTTACGACCACAAATTCATCATAGCCATCACCATCGGTATCTACAACAAAATAATTGAAACCTATTGGTATTGATGGTGTGGCGTATACCGCATTATTTGTAGTGTCGTAAATATCAATACCTGAACTGTACTGATTATAACTAGAGTTTTTAAAATTACCTGAATGTTCCATACGAACAATTTCCGTTATACCATCTCCGTTAAAATCTCCACTTAAAAATTGACGTCGAACATCAGCATTTCCATACATCACAGCCGATTGTGCGTTTCCAATAGGATAAATGTTGTTGGCTGTTGAAGGCATATATATAAAACTTTTAAATTGATATGTTGTCGCATTGCCAACTACTCCTGTTTGAGTAATAGTTGTCCAGCCCTCATTAGGCAACAAAACATTATCAGCTGTTAATCTCTTTGATGTCACAACTTCCGTAAAAGGAGAGCTCCCAAAATTTTGTTTAAGGATAATTGGTTCATTAGGATTGTTTGGATTAGATGGATTGTAGATGTACAAATTATTTCCATCAGTATACTGGTTGGCATCTGTTGAAGTAAAGTGCATTAAAAATCCTATTCTGCCCTGACCGCTAAAATTACCCGACATAAGTTTTGAATTCTTACTTGATAAACCTCCAAAACTAATTCCGTACTGATCTTTAGCATCGAAAACTTCTTCAGTAATTAAATTTGTTCCAGTGACATCGGAACCATAACTAAAAGACACAGGCTGCTTGGTTAAAGTCCCGTCGCCTGAGGTTTCCGATATTTTTTGTAATTGTTCATATCCCAAAGAACTTATTTTGTAAGTTAGTTGATAAGTTCTGTAATTCTCGGCAAATCCTTTTACTGTAATTTTATCTAATATTTTGGTAAGTTTGGTATGTTCATTAAATACATAACCGGTTTCCTGTCTATTTCTGTCTTTGTAAGTGAAGGATATATAATTACTCGTATTTGCTAATCGAATTTCACTTAACGGATTTGTACTTCTGTAGCCATACGTAATATTAGAAATCAATAAATTTCCATTATCATTAATATAAGAATATTTTATGATTACATTTTGGGGATTTGTTATGTAAGTTAACGCATAAACTGTATTTGTTCGTGTTGAAGAACCGAGTAATCCAGTGTATTGTCTACCATAATAAGCTATGTTTCCATTAGGAAATTGGACTTTAAAATATTCTGGTCCATAATTAGATTGCGGTGTACCATGTGATGTAATCTTAAGATTATTATACGTTTCAGTCTGATATTCCGCACCGTCCATTCCATAAGTTCCTGACTTTAAAAGTAAGCGCTGACCATCGAACATAAATCGGTCATCTGAGGAATAATTAATAACACTGTTTTTTCCATCAAAAAATTTATTTGCACCTACTTTATTTATAGCACTTAATCCTGAAATATTCCATCCATATCCGGCAATTCCATTTGAAGTTTGGCTATTAAATGCTAATCCAACTTCTGGTATCACTCCATTAATTCCCGGAGGTACTTCTATAGGCAAATTATAATTAGCATCTCCACCGAGAGAAACTTCAAATTTACCCTTGGTAGCACCCGAATATTCCACGTCCCCTATAGGAATGGGATCAAGTAAATTTAAAGCTTCCTCAGCTGAATTCTCCGAAGCTTCATTTGTTAAATCTTCCGTTACAGGCTCTTCTTTCAGAAACTCAATTTTTTCGACCCCTTGTATTGGTGTCCCTAAACCATCTGTGTTATATTGGGCAAAAGCACTTGTTGTAAGAAATGCTAATACTAAAATGTAAATGTATTTCATAGTGTTTATTTTTTTATAATCTTATAGGATTTACTTTGTTGGAAAGCATCAAAAAGGCGTACATAGTACATCCCGGAAGAATAAGTTGATAGATTAAAAGTCTCTGTTGTTGTCCCTTCATTTACTTTTTTCAACTGCAGCATCTTCCCCGTGCCGTCAAAAAGCATTATCTCTGTAATTTGTAAATTACTTTGCCATTCAACATTCAATAAATCTACTACAGGGTTTGGATATAGTTCAATTACGGTAGCATTATCATTAATAGAATTAGATTTTGGCAAAAGTGTTTCTTCTTCCTGTTCGGTTTCTTCTGTACTATTTGTACTTAAGAGAGAATTAACAGAAATGGTAACCAGTTCACGCTGAATCTGGTTACCTGCCGGATCATAAGTGAATTCTAGTATTTGTGCTTTTGTAGCGTTTATTACACAAAGTGTGAAAATAAAAAGTAGTAAATGCTTCATAAATTTAATGATTTTATTTAAATGCTAATTTCCAAAGCTTTCAAACAGTTTCACGATACCTAGAATATCGATAATGTTAAAATTAGCCTGTAAAAACCATAATTTTTATTATTAAATCAGCCCTCTCTGAAATTATATCTGTTAATTTTATTTTCATTTGGTGGAGAAGCAGTAGATCATTGTAGTTAAGGAATCCCCTACTATAAGATATTGTAATACAACTACATATCTGACGGCACACGGAAAAGAAATGTTTCTACTAAATTTAAACAAATATTTTATGGAGAGGCAAACAGATAATGCTGAAATATTTACTCGAAGATGTACTTCAGAAAAGCTAAAAAACAATAATCATTTAACAGAAAAATTGGAATTTCATCTTCTTTTAAGTGGTTTTTTAATTTTGACTTTTTTTCGATATTATTTCTTAAACCTATGCTACGTTATTATTAGTACTTGAAACCATTTTATTTATCTATTGAAAATCTTCATATTGAAAATGTACTACCACCATATGCATACTACTCCAGATAATAAAAGTTTAAAAAACAAGGTAGTTTAACTGCCTTAATAAGTTATTTTAAATTCTGATATTGGCCCAAAAATGAAACCTCATAAAAATGAAAAAAATAATTATTCCTCTGTTTATTTTTAGTAGCTTACATACATTTGGGCAAAATAATCCATCAAAAGTCCCTAGCGACAGTATAAGCAACACTACTATTGATGAAAATGAAATTGCTGATGAAATATTAGATGAAATCGTTGTTAAGTTTAAAAGACAAATACAGCTAAAACAAAATGGATCTAAATATGAAATCAATCTTGAAGGAACGAATTTCAAACAATTTCCTGATACTTGGGAAGGAATGAAAAGTCTTCCACTCCTTCAAACACGGGATCGAGAACCTTTAAAGATAAACGGAAAAACAGCTATTATAGAAATCGATGGTATTAGAACAGAATTAAGCGGAGAACAACTTGAAAATTATTTAAGAAGTCTTAATCCAGAAAATTTAAAGAAAATAGAATTAATTTCTAATCCTGGTGCAATGTATGATTCATCTGTGGGAGCAGTTGTAAATATTGTATTGAAAAAAAAGATGAGCAGTACCAATTCTCTGTGAGTGAAAATGGTGGAATCCGTACTAAACCATTTTCATATACGAATGTGAATTATTCTCAAAATTTTAAAAAGCTATATCTATATGCCAGCTATAATTTTGGATACAGCAGGCTGACTTCTGAATCCAAAACAAATATTTATACACCGCAAAATGGAAATCAGAATTATGTTTTAAATTCAGATAATATAGGAAGATCACACAATTTTCAATTAAATTTGGTTTATCAGCTTAATGAAAAAAACAACATCTATTTTTCTGGGTTCTATACTGCAAGAAACGTTGATGAAATGGGACTAATGAATGGTGACATACCCTCTAGAGCTTCTCATAATAAATCCTATTCCGATTTTTATAGATTTTCGCAAGTATGGAAATCTCAAATATCTGACAAGTTTAATTTAAAACTTGGAAGTTATCAACTTATTAATAGTACAAATTCTAATTTTTCTGCCGTTCAAAACAACGAAGACCTTAGCCAAAAATTAAATAATGACACACCGATTATTATTGGTTTTGCAGATGCAAGTTTAAATTCGAAATTAGGAACAACCGAATTTGGAACCCGATTCCACTCAATTAACCAGAAAAATGAAAATCAAAGTTTTGTTACAAATCAATTAGAAAATGCGCCTTTTACCTACAATGAAAAAGTACTTTCGTTCTATTTAAATCATTCGTATCAGTTCAGTGATAGGAAATCCTTTGTCGTTGGAATGCGAACCGAAAGCACTTTCTCGGATTATTCGTTTAAAAATAATTTAATTGAAGGGGAGTTTAGCGGAAACCAAGAATACACCAACTTTCTGTATAACATCGGGTATTATTGGAATAATGAAAAAGTTTATCAATCACTTTCATTCAGAAAGCAAATATCCCGTCCAAATTATGCGTACATTAATCCGTTTAGAAATCTAGGCGGTGACATTACACAATCTGCAGGCGATATGAATATCACTCCAGCATTACACTATAGTTTGAACTATGAAATATTAGTAAACAAGTTTGTATTTTCATTGTCTGGAAGTTATGTAGACAATTACATCACTTCATTTATGGAGGATAATAATGGTATTATTTTAACTACCTATAAGAATTTTGATCAGGTGTATTTATTCAATGGAGGTGTTGAGTATAATGAATCATTCTTTAATAAGAAATGGAACTTAAAACCAGCACTGTACGTTACGTTCCCTAAGATGATTGATAGTCAATATGATATTAAGAAACCTAGTCCGATTACCTCATTTAGTTTACAGAATGTGGTTGATTTAGGACGTGACTATATGTTTACGCTTTATTTTAATTATACTTCGACTTTTAAAGATGGTTTATTAAAACACAGACATAACGAAATGGTTAATGCGTCTTTTTCAAAACGGATTAAGAATTTCAATCTTACTTTGTATGCTAATGATATTTTTAAAACTTATAAATCTGGAAGTCAAACGTTGTTAGAGGACTATTCTTTTAATTCACATTCTTATAACGATATTAGAAGTATTGGACTATCCATACGTTACACAATATCCGGAAAGAATTTTAGAGCTAAACAAGTTGAAGATATTAACGATAAAACAATGAACAGATTGTAAAATAATATTTTCCAAATAAGGAGGAAGCTGTACCTAAATGATGTAGTTTTCTAAAGTGATATGGTTACTCAAAATTTATCCTCTATGTTTTCAAAACTTTTAATTTAACCTTTTTGATAAATATGATTTATTTTATTCATGATAAAAGTAATTGCTACATGATTGGGATTCTATTTAAGATTAAAAAAAATTGAAACGATAAGCTTTAGCATTAGAAAAGCAAATAAATAAAATAATACAATGAAACATTTTGTGATAATTTAAGAAGACTGACCTAAATATAGAACCTCACAGGAGATGTTTATAATGTTTTGTTAAGAAACATTTAACAAAATAGGTAGTTGTGCTGTAAGGCATTCAACTTAAAAACTTCTTCATTTGTGTTTTTAATTAAACCTTATCTAATGAATGTTTTATTAATTGATGACCACCCAATGATTATGGAAGGTTATATTTCTATTTTAAATCAACCTACGTTCAAATATTACAAGATTACATCTTGCGAACAATTTTCCAAATGGATTCATAAGGGGATTATACCAGACATTGCTGTTGTGGATTATAGTATGCCGTCTTTTCCTCAACAAAACTTACATTCAGGTGTTGATTGTATCGTGCTTTTAAAAAAGTATGCTCCCAACTGCAAAATTATAATGATTACAGGTCACGAAGAGTCAACGATATTGTATAATAT
>NZ_CANRNX010000080.1 GCF_947632075.1 uncultured Flavobacterium sp. | reverse complement strand
GTTGATGCGTTATCTAGATAAATCATTTAATAAAAATTTAAACGATATAAATATACTATAATTCCTAAAAGAAAATTTTAGTAAGTTTTAAAAAGTAACCTAAGTAACCAAATTTCGTCAAAAACATTTTTTTGTTTTTTGAGTTTCTGAAAAAAATGTTTCAAACGAAGATAGTAATGCAATAAGGAGAACCAATGGTTCTCCTTTACTTTGATTTTAGCTTATATTTCCAGTTTTTTATTTTGGTGATTTTACAATTTTTTCTTTTGGTTAAATTTGGTTACTTTCCTTACTCGGTGTAATTCGGTATAGACTTAAGAAATAAGGTATAAGATTTAAGTATTTTAAGCCTTTAGAAAGTAAGGAAAAGTAAGGGGATTTTATTGTAATTATTCATTTTTGTCTTGACACAAAAACGAATCAAAATATCATATGTTCATTTTATTCATAGGTTTATTATTTTATATATATTGTATTCATGAATCCTATGAATTTGTCTTGACACAAAAACGAATCAAAATTGTTTACTTTCATTTTTGTCTTGACACAAAAACGAAACAAAAAAGTCAAGGCTATAAAACGATTAACCTAAAAATGAATATTGATTCGGGAATAAATTAAATCGCTCCTTTCAGTCGGTAATTTATTCTTATCCTACTCAATATTCATTTTCTTAACGGTATCGTTTTAAATGCCGAAATTATTTTTCTTCCAATGTTTTATTCTCTTTCTGTACTTGATCATATTCTAATTCTTTGACTGCATAGACATACGAACCATTTTTTGAAATCCTCATAAAACCGTGTTTCTTTAATGCTTTTCCTAATTGGATGACTGTTGAATTGTTGATGTTGATATTCCCAAAATAAGCTAACCTTGTAGCTATTTGGGTTGCATTTAAAAAGGCATTGGCTGTTTCTTTATCTGCTTTTTCAAACCACGTTAATAGTAATTCTTCTTCTGGTGATTTGATTTGGTATTGCTCGTTGTTTTGGTTGATGTTTTTAATTTCTTCGTTGTTGAACCAGAATCGGAATCCTTGATCTATTAGATGCATTGCTTGTTTGTAACAGTTATCGAGATTTACGTTGTGATGGTATTCGATGTGTTCAACTTCAAAACATAGAAATCTACGAGAACCTGTTGTATCGTTTAAGAATTGAGCGGTATTTACAGAACCTGCAAATGAAGCTCTGCGAGGTAAAGTTTCGTTGTTGTGACCGTACGCTTTTCTCATTCGGATATGGGATTTGGTAATGATTTCTTTTAATGATCCAATTTCTGTTTTATTTAGGTTTTCTAACTCGTCTAAATTGATGAGCATACATTCAGCCAAATGGATTAGTGTGTCTTTGTTGTTCGGATTAATCGTGCCTGAAAACAGATAATCCTTTAATAGTTTAGGTACTAATTTTTCCATCCAGGTAGTTTTACCGATTCCTTGTTTTCCACTGAATACGATTACTGTTTGATTGACAACTTTTTCGTTGGTTACACAAGCTACCATTGCAACAAACCATTTTTTGAAACACTCTAACCATAATTCTTGATTTGTTGTGGTTATGGTATTGGCTAATTCGGTGATGTAATCAACTTCTTGATTTATCTCTGGTAAGGTTGAAAAATAGTCTTTGAATGGATCGAATTGTTCGACATAATCGGACATCAACAAATAACGTAATCCTTGAATACTGCATTTGACTTTTGCTTTTAATACTTCACGTAATATGGAGTTTTCCACAAAGTCGGTTATTGGCTTAAAAATTTGGTTGCGAACCTTTTTGTATTCTAACTTTCCAGTTACAATGTTGTACCTAAAGTTGTACCTTTTATTTAGGAACATTTCTAATCGTTCTATGGCAGCAGGTTTTTCTTCGTCATCATCGACTTCTTCCTCGTTTGTTGTACTACTTTTAGATTTTGTAGTGTCCTTTGTTTTAGGGCTTTTATACTCTCTATCTGTGCCAAATTCGTGTGTATTGTTGTACGCACTTTTGACAGCGTTCATTACTTCGATTTCGTTGTAATTGTAATCGGATAAAATGAAGCCTAATGCTTCTGCATAACTGATTCCTTTTCGGTTTAGGTTACACGCTAATTGATGTACAAAGTTATTTCGGTTTCCTTCGATGTAATCCATTTTCTGTTTTGTGAATCGGACGCAATGATCGTATAATAGATCTGGAGTATTGAGATTTGAAATATTAGATTCTACACTTCGGCTTCGCTCAGTGACCAGATAGTTTTGATTAGATTTCTCGACAAGCTCGAAATGACAATTTTGTTCAGAATGACAATGAAAAATTTCAGCGTTTGGGTTGAAATAGATTTCTGGATCATAGGAGTAAAAACATAAGCGCGTGATGTCTTTTCCAGATTTATCGATTTCGATTTCTAACTCTTTTTCGTAAAATTCTTTTACAATGTTGTACGTGTTTTTATGTTCCTCTTGATTGGTTGAAACCTTGACAAATAGCTTTAATCCGTTGTTTGATGGACTGATAAATGCAACAAATGTTGTACTTAATTCTGTCGCTTTTTGCTTGATTTCTGCTAACTTATTTTTCTCAACTTTATCAATATCCAGTACGATTATTTGATTGTAATTTTGGAGGTAGTCTAATTTTCTACCTCCTTTGAATGTGGCACTTGGTGTAAAAGCAATTAATGATTTCTTTGCTTTTTCGTAAGGTTCCATTTTTCCTTGTTCTAAGGATTTACGCAAGTATAGAATTTGACTTTTGTATGTTCCTTCTTTGATTTCTGTTACGATTTGCTCCACTGGTATGGTGTTGATTACCTCGTTGAAGTTTTGGAATAGGGTGAATTTCATTTTGTTCTGATTTACGATTAATGATTTACGAATTACGATTAGCGTTTGTTAGTGAATGATTTGTTGTAATGTTCGTTCAATAACTTTTCGACATCAGACATTTTATAGTAGATTTTGTTACCTACTTGACAGAATGAAACTTTCCCTTCATCTCTCCACGTTTGAGCGGTACGCTTTGAGATTTTCATTAGCATTAGAAACTCTTGGTTGTCCATAAATGTTTCTTGTTTAGCTGCTAATGCTTTGTTTAATTTTTTAGTGATTTCGTCTAATTGGAATACGATCGCATCGTATTGTTCTTTTGTTAAAATGATTGCTTCCATTTTCTGATTTGTTTAAGATTATGGAACAAATGAAGTATAGAAAAAAAAGTCCGTTAGTCCTGAAATGGTCTTGTCAGGACCCTTTTTTTTTGAATGGCTGATGAATAAAGACTTTTGATTTTTGAATTTGAACGTATGAACAGGACTTTTTTCACCAAAAAAAATCCTAACTGGGATAGTTAGGATAGTGAATGTTATAGTAATTTATCTAAATCAATACGTTTTGCATTATTCGGTCGTTTTTCTTCTCGTGATGGTGTGAGTATGGTTTTGACCGTTTCAATACTTAATTTATTTCCGTCTTTGTCTACAAAAGAATAGGCAATCATCTTAGCGATGTCGTTTACATTTCCATCTAAATAATTTTTACCATTTACAAATAATTCTCTTGATAGTTGATAAAATATGTCTACCAATTGATTTACGTTTCCGTTGAATTGTAGTTTGTTGAAGCTACTTTTTTCAATTTGACTGTCTTTTAATTCTTCTTTAATTAATCTTGTATTTTGTAATTGACTGATTTTCTTTTCGCATTGGTATGCATAATCATTCAATTTGGGATTGATGAAATGAATATTGGCTTGTTCGTATTCGTATTTTTCGTTGGTTAGAAATAGAATTTTTTCACAATAATCCTCTATCAAATCAACATCTTTACTCGTTTTTGTGAATGAAAAATAACGTTCTTCTGAATCTGCATTAATAAATCTTGGAGCAAGTTTGTCATCAGACTTTAAAGTATTTGTTTTATTTAATGAATTTCTAATCGTTTCTGTTGTCGTGTAAATCTTCATTAATCGTGATTTATTTCTACCTTTTTTGAACAGGAATTCATTGACAGAAACTAACTTTTCAAACTTATTGATCCAATATAATTTGTACTTTACATACAAAAGTTGGTGTTTGATAAAATCAGCAATTTCAGAATGAGAAATCTCAAATATTTTGTCAATTAATGCTTGACAATAACCATCGTTTGATAAAGGTAAAACCTCTATTATATCAAATTCTTCCGACTTTACATTGTGTAAAGCAACCTTCGTCAATTCTTTGAATTGTACAGCTTCTTTTATCAAATACGCCATAAGTAGATTAAGTTTTAGTCATTAAACATTTTTTAAGGTAATTTAATGTAAATTAAAACTTTATAATGACAATAGGTGTCGCGAAATATATTATTTACTTTCTTATTCGATGTATTGCTCTATTCTTTATAATATATCCTTTTCAGCCACAAACTTGCTTTTACTAAAAGTATTAACACCGGAACTTCGACCAACGGACCAATAACTCCTACAAAAGCTTGTGGAGAGTGAATACCGAATATTGCAATGGAAACTGCAATAGCTAATTCGAAATTATTACCTGTCGCTGTAAATGAAATAGATGCATTTTTATCATAAGGAACCTTCATTGCTTTATTGATAAAAAAACTGATGAAGAACATCAGTGCAAAATATATAACTAATGGGATTGCTACTTTGATAACGTCTAAAGGTAATTCAAGTATTTTATCTCCTTTTAAACTAAACATTACAACAATAGTAAATAATAATGCATAGAGTGTTATGGGAGATATTTTGAGTACGAATACACGATTGTACCATTCTATACCATTCTTCTTAATTAGCGCGTATCTCGTGATAAAACCTATTAAAAATGGAATACCTAAATAGATCATTACACTTTGTGTTACTTCGATCATTGAAACCGAAACATTAAAATTGGCTAAGCCTAATTTGCTTGGTAATATGTTGATGAATAACCAAACTAAAAAGCTATAACTTAAGACTTGGAAAATACTATTTAATGCGACTAACATTGCTGTGTATTCTCTATTAGCCTTAGCTAAATCGCTCCAAACAATTACCATTGCAATACATCTTGCCAAACCAATTAGAATTAAACCAGACATATAATCAGGTTCGTCATGAAGAAATAGAACTGCCAAACCAAACATTAGAATCGTTCCGATTACCCAGTTTTGGATTAAGGATATACCAATTACTTTTTTGTTTTTGAACGCCTGAGGTAATAAAGCATAATCTACTTTAGCTAAAGGTGGGAACATCATTATTATCAATCCTATAGCTAAAGGTATATTGGTTGTACCCACGCTCATCCGCTCTACAAAAACAGACATATTTGGAAAGATATAACCAATGGTCACACCTAAAACCATTGCGATAAAAATCCATAAGGTTAGGTATCTATCCAGGAATTTTAATTTGGGTTGCATGAATTAAATTGTATTTGAGAAAAGACATACATCATTTCGGTTGCTATTTCGATACTTCGCTGTTGGTAAACTTCTGTTTGATTGGTAGTACCATCCGATATTTTAGGATCTTCGTAAGTTATTGGGATTCGCTTTTCTGCACCTGCAATGAAAGGACAACCTTCATCTGCTTGTGAGCAAGTAAGAATAGCAGCAAAGTTTGAATTTGGATTGTATGCATCATCATACTTCTTAGAAAATCCTATAATTGGTAAACTATTCTCATCAAATTTTATGGCATAAATAGGATTTTTACTATCTGCAATTTTTAAGATTTGAAAGCCTTGATTGCTTAGTGTTTCAGCTACTTTAGGAAACAAAGCTGTTTCTTGTGTACCACCTGAATAACAGTGTACATTATCTATATTATAGAATGATGCTGAAGTTTGCGCCCAAACCTGTGATAAATGACTTCTTCGAGAATTGTGTGTACAAATAAAATTAAGGTTTACCGGTTTTTTACTATTTACCTTTCCTTGAATGTAATCTATTAAAGGTTGTAAAATGTTTTTGCGATCATTACTGATATTTTCAAAATGAAATTGCTCTACAGTTTTTAATATTGTTGAGTACATATTTTTAATTAATTTTTAAGTGTTTAGATAAAAAATCTTGAATTTCTAAAATTGTTTGTTTTGCGGTTCTGTTTACCCCAATTAAAGATGCAGATGCATAACCTGTCCAATTACCATAGCCTACAAACCATAAACCTTCAATATCTAAAGACTTAGTTTCATTGGTTTTTGCAATACCTTTTTCATCTAGTTGTATTAGTGATTTTAGGAATGTAGTATCGTAACCGAAGCCTGTACACCAAATAATTGCATCAAAATCTTCTTGTTCGCCGTTATCCCAAATTACTCCTTTGTCGTAAAACTCACGGAATGTACCACTAGAAATTAACACTCCTCTTTCACGAGCTTCTTTTACAGGTGGAACCATAACAATACTGGCTAAATTGTAATTTGATGCATCAAATGTTTTTCCTTCTAATTCTGCTTTATATCTTGCGTTGGCAATTTTAAACAGATAATAGCCGTCCACTTCATCGGGTAGAAATTCAGGTGTTTTTTTTGTTGACCATTTTACTGTCGTATTTTTTGATACTTCAGCAACAATTTGAGCACCAGAATTACCTTCTCCAACAACCAATGTTTTTAAACCATTAAAATCTTCGGGGTTTTTATATTTACTTGAATGTATTTGAACACCTTTGTAATTTTCTATTCCCTTTAAATTCGGAATGAAAGGATTTCCCCACGTTCCTGTAGCAGAAATAACTGTTTTGGTTTTAAAAAAACTTTCTTGCGTGTGAATTTGAAAAAAATCTCCATTTTTTTTAATTTCAACAACTTCACTATTTCTTTTCACATTAAGTTGATAATATTGCTCGTATTGTCCTAAATAATGTATAACCTCTTGTTTTGTAGGGAATTTATTTTCAGAATTTGGCATTATCAATCCAGGTAACGAGCTATAATCTGCTGGAGAAAATAGGGTTAAACTATCCCAAGTATGGAGCCAAGCCCCGCCTGAAGTATTTTGCTTATCCAAAATAATATACTTCAGTTTTGCACGTCTTAGATAATATCCACAAGCTAATGCACTTTGCCCGCCTCCAATAACTATAACATCAAATATTTCATCCATTGAATTGTTTTTATCTGATTTATGCATTCACAAATTAATACTTTTACGTTTCTATAAATTCTTATCTATATTAATACCGTTTACTGTTTGATAATCCTTGTTTATCGACTTCTACAACTCCTAAAAAATTATCATTGGTAATTGTTATAATATTTATGGTTACAATATTTAGCAACACCCCGAATTTGGTGTACAAGAAGATGATTGGATTTCTGACAATTTCACTTTTGGTTTTTCTGAAGGAATACCGCAAGCATCTTCCGCTAAGCAAGCTGTTTTTTTATTTTTTAAAATGAAATGTTTTCCATTAAATTCAAGATCGTATTTACCAATGGTAGTCGATTGATATTCTACTTCAATTTCGACATCTTCAATTCCTAATTTGTTTTCGGATAGGCGAATGATGTTTAATAATTTACCGGGTTTTAAACGATGCTCATAATCATCAGCATTCCATAATTGGAAGTTCACCACTTTTTCGTTTCTGATGACACCACCACAATCAATAAATTTCTTTGTGATTTCTCCCACTTCTGTAACGTGGAAATGCTCTGGTACGAAAGTACCATCTTCTAATTGAAATTCAACATTTTGTAATGTTGGTAAGATTTCTTTGATTTCTGAAAGTTTCATATTCTTAATATTATTATTTATTAATCGTAATATTACGATGTTTTATTTTAAAAAAATGCCTTAACAGCATTTCTCTATTTTTACATTTTGATTGAAAAAGTTAGAAAACTCATTTTGAATTGAAGCCCAAACCTTTTCATCTATACAATAACACACTGATTTCCCTTCGATGGAACCTTGAATAATTCCTATACTTTTCAATTCTTTTAAATGTTGAGAAATCGTGGCTTGTGCTAAACCTAATTCATCCACCAAATCCGTACAGATACACGCATTTTGCTTGATAATATGCTGAATAATAGCCACACGAGCAGGATGTCCTAATACTTTGAATAAAGTAGCTAGTTTATTTTGTTCGTCTGTAAATATTTCTGATTTAGTTGTTCCCATTATTGATTTATTATCATTGCAATATTACGATATAATTATTGAATACTAAAAAATTTAATGTTATTTATTTAATGTATTGCTCAACGGCTTTATCCAATTCTTTGTTTACGATTTTGGCATAAAAAAAATTCTGTTACGTTTTACAACCTAACAGAATTCTATCTTATTTATATCTTAAAAATGGATTATTTAATCGTAATCAAAACGGCACTTTGCTATTAATATCTGATCATCTTCGTATTTGTAAATTAAACGATGTTCTTCGCCTATTCTACGTGACCAAAACCCTGAATATTTATGCTTTAAGGGTTCTGGTTTCCCAATACCAGTAAAAGGAGTACGTGAAATGTCTTTTAATAAATCATTGATACGTTTTACTTTTTTCTTATCGGTTTTTTGCCAAAATAAATAATCTTCCCAAGACTCATCTACGAAAATATATTTCATCTATTCCTCGATTAATTCTCTTTCAAAAGATTGCTTGCTTTTTAATTTCTCAATGGCAGCATCTAATCTTGACTCATTGATACGAGAAGATAATTCGTGATTTGTTGCCATTAATGAATTGTACTCTTCCAATGACATTACAACAATACCAGAATCTTTCCCTCTGTTGATGATTAAGGTTTCAAAGTTCTTTGAAACTCTATCTAAGTAAGATTTAATATCTTTTCTGAAATCTGAAACACTTGCTATTATCATAATCTTGTATTTTATTATGTACAAAATTAAGTACAATGTTTTTATTTACAAAATCTATATTCTTACATTATTCTAAAATAAGCATCTATTATTCAATAAATTGCTCAACCGCTTTGTCTAATTCTTCGTTTACGATTTTAGCATAAATTTGAGTTGTTCCAATATCAGAGTGATCTAATAGTTTAGAAACATACTCAATACGCATCCCGTTAGCTAAAGCTTGGGTTGCAAATGTATGTCGGCTTAAATGGAATGATAACGAAAACGGAAATTCTAATTCTTTACCGATTCTACGCAATTTCTGACCACATAAAACATTTTTACTACCAATTACTTTTAGTTGGTATTCGTTGGATTGTTCGAAGAA
>NZ_CANRNX010000079.1 GCF_947632075.1 uncultured Flavobacterium sp. | reverse complement strand
GATTGGCTCATGCCGATATCTTTTTAAAAGCCGCGCAAGATGCAAGATAAAGTAGTTTATGAATACGCCGTTATTCGCGTGGTTCCTAAAATTGAACGCGAAGAGTTTGTGAATATCGGATTGATTTTATTTAGCAAACGTAAACGATTCATTAAGTTTGATTACATCATTCACGAAGAAAAAATCAAAGCTTTTTGTAACGATTTCGATATTGAACAATTAGAGCAAAATCTAGAATCATTCGCAAAGATTTGTTCTGGAGCAAAAGATGGCGGACCCATCGCACAATTAGAAGCCGATGAAAAGTTCCGTTGGATTACGGCCATAAAAAGTTCAAGTATTCAATCTTCACGACCTCATCCTGGTTTTTCAGATGATTTAGAAAAAACGTTTACTCGTTTGTATGACGAGTTGGTGAAGTAATGATTTGAAGATTTTTTAATTTGGAGATTTGTTTGATAGACAACACTTGTCACCCTGAACTTGTTTCAGGGTCGCATCATAAACTAATGAGATGCTGAACTAAATTCAGCATGACAAAAGAAATTAAATTTTAAGCAAAGCGTTTGTCACCCTGAACTTGTTTCAGGGTCGCATCATAAACTAATGAGATGTTGGACTAGATTCAGCACGACAATCTATTTTAAATGAAACAAACCTTTTATTTATTCATATTTGTATTAGCTTCTCTATCTTGTTCTAAAAAACAAGACAAGCAAACTATTACAGAAACGGAAGCAATAAGAGAAAAAATTTTCATTACAGATTCTGTTGTTTATGAAATTGTGAATACAGTTTTAGAACTTCCTGAATTCAAAAAAGATTCAACTAAATACATGTTGAATACGGGTAATATATTTATAACTCCGCCAAGTATAATAGAACACGGTTTGTATCATTATATCAATAAAAACTTTGGTAATTTTGATTCACTTGACTTTGATAATCAAATTCTGAAATCAAGAGATAGTTATTATAAACAAGAGTTTATAAAATCACATCAGTTGATTGATTTTGACTTAACTACACCAAAAACACATCAACAATTTGATAGTTTACGAAATTACATTCAAAAAAATTACCGCATTCACATTTCAGTTAGTTTACCATTTTTCGTAAATGATAGCGTAATTTTTATTTCGTATGTAAATCCTCGAGTTCAAGAAGAATTCTTTATGAAAAAAATTAATGGCAAATGGGAGTATTACGAAAATTATAGTATTGAATATAAATTATATTAAACAAAAAATGTACTTCGACTATGAAGTGCATTTCTATTATTTAGTACCAAAATATTCGTTCATTTTTAATTCATGAGACGAAGCTCCAACCCAACGGTCAATTAATTTCCCTTGATTATCAAACAGAAGAAAAGTAGGAGTAGCATTTTCTTGATATTTAATATAATCATCAGAATTTAGAAAGTTCTCAGCATAAACAAATTCCCAATTAGAAGTATTTAACTTTCCAAAATGTTTGTATGTTTCTGCGTCTGGACTTTGGAGCACACTTACTATTTGCAAATTTTCTGTATTATTATCAGAAAAAGTCTTTGTTATTGGAAAAGCTTGATTACTATTAAGACAAGTTACTGAAGATAAATCAACTAAAATATATTTCTTATCGTTTTTAAAATAATTAGAGAGTTTAATAGTTTCTAAATCTTTATTTTGAATCTCGATATCTAAAAATGTATCTCCCTTTGATAACTTTTTACTTTTTGAAGCTAGCAAAAACTTTTTACCTAAATCGTTTTTTTGGTCTTCTTTACTCATTTTATTATAAACAGAAGTATAAAAATCGGATTCTGCTCCGCATAAATTAAATTCTAATAACGACTGAGCATAATTTAAGTCGAAATTTTCTAAAATATATTTGCGTTCTAAATCTTTAAGTTCATTATCTATTTTGGTTAGTGAACCATTTACATCAATATACTTTTCTTGAACATCTTTATTTTGCCATTCGGTAGTAGCTTGTAATTGCTGCATTTCTTTTTGTAATGCATCACCTTTCAAACGAGTTGACATTTGCGACTTATCTAAAATTTCTTTTTGAGAATGATACGTTGAACCACTAATCTTTGCATTATAAATCAAATCTTCTTTTGATCCTTGAATAGTAATATTTTCATCAGCAACAAATAAGGTAATTATGTAAGGTTGATTGTTTTCAAGCAAATACAAATAATAGGTATCTGGTTTAGAATCAATCTCAGCAGTAATTTCCACAATTCCATTTTGTAAGATGGTATTAGCCAATGGGCCTTCCGAACTAACAAAATACACTTGTGTGCTATCTGAAAATCCTTTTAAGTTAGTAGTAATTTTTATTTCACCTGCCCATAAATTAAATGCTCCAAAGATTGAAAAAAGCATTAAAGATATTTTTTTCATAATATTGTTTATTTGATAGTTAAATTATAAAACCAAAAATAATTCTACACGAAGAAGTATAATTGTAAAATTGGGACAAAATTAAATCGATGATGACATTTAACAAATCACATTTCTAAAACCTCTCTTCTAAAAATAAAAAACTATATTTGCCCATTTACAAGGAATCAAGTGAAATTCTTGAACTGTCGCGCAACTGTGAAGATTAAAATCTAAGTCAGGTCGTTGTATAAAATTTATTAATCAAAAGCTTTCGCGATTGGAGCTAAGGTATGACTTGTTTTTTATCACTTCACTCCTTGCCTTCTGTTGCGATTTTATTTTTTTAAAATCATGACATTCGAACAACAAATTCAGCACAAAATCGACTTCAAAACAAAACCTCTTGGTGCATTAGGCTATTTAGAACAATTAGCTTTTAAAATTGCCAACGTACAACAAACGTTAACTCCTGAATTAAAATTCCCTACGCACGTAATTTTCGCTGCCGACCACGGTTTAGCAAAAGATGGTGTTAGTGCGTATCCGCCAGAAGTTACTTTTCAAATGGTAATGAACTTCTTACAAGGTGGTGCTGCAATTAACGTGTTCTGTAAACAAAACAACATCGCTATGAAAATTGTGGATGCCGGTGTAAATTTTGACTTTGAAGACCACCCTGAATTAATAAAAGCTAAAGCAGGTTACGGAACTAAAAGTGCGTTAACTGAAAAAGCAATGACTACCGAACAATTAGATTTTTGTTTTGCAGAAGCTGATAAAATAGTGAATCTTGCTTTTGAAAAAGGTTCAAACATTATTGGTTTTGGCGAAATGGGAATCGGAAATACCTCATCGGCTTCGTTAATCATGGCTTCACTTTTACAAGAACCAATTGAAAATTGTGTCGGTCGTGGAACAGGAATGAACGATGAGCAATTGCAACACAAAATTAGCATCTTAAAACAAGTGATGGAATTTCACGGAAACATTACCAATCCGAAAGAAATCATGCAAACATTTGGCGGTTTTGAAGTGGCTCAAATGTGCGGCGGAATGTTAGCTGCGTACAAACGTAATATGCTAATTATGATTGACGGTTTTATTGCTACTGCAGCTTTTGCTATTGCCCAAGCATTAGAACCAAACATTATTAATAACGCTATTTTCTGTCATGTTTCTGACGAAAGCGGACACAAAAAATTCTTAGATTCATTAAATCAAAAAGCGATATTAGATTTAAATTTACGCGTTGGCGAAGGAACCGGTTGCGCCCTTGCCTTCCCTATCATTCAAAGCGCAGTTAACTTTTTAAACGAAATGGCAAGTTTTGAATCTGCCGGAGTTTCGAACAAATAAAATGATAAAAAAAGAACTTACGTATTTTCTTACGGCATTGATGTTTTTCACCCGAATTCCAATTCCATTTAAATTGGATTATTCCGATGAAATCATGAATCAATCCCAAAAATATTATCCGGTAATCGGTTGGATTGTTGGCGGAATCAACGCGCTTGCATTTTTTCTATTGCAATTCGTTTTACCAATAAACATCAGTTTAATTGTAACGATGATTATTAGTGTTTTACTAACCGGAGCTTTTCACGAAGACGGTTTTACCGATGTTTGCGATAGTTTTGGTGGTGGTTACGGAAAAGAAAAAATCTTAACCATAATGAAAGATAGTCGAATTGGTGCTTACGGAGTTATTGGAATGGTACTTTTATTGCTTTTAAAATATACAGCAATGGATTATTTAGCACAAATTTCGGTTCCGTTTATCTGTGCGGTTTTAATCGTTGCACATAGTACCAGTCGATTTTATTCGGGCGTAATGATTCACACGCACAAATACGTTACCGATATCGATAAAAGTAAGTCAAAACCTTTAGCCAATAAAGCACTTCCAAAACGTACGTTGCTTGTTGGATTGTTGTTTACTTTGCTTCCGTTTCTTTTATTAGGAAACGTTTGGTATTTACTTATTTTGCCTTTCGCTTATTTAGGAAATCTGTATTTAGGATGGTATTTTAATAAGCATATTGGCGGTTATACCGGTGATTGTTTAGGAACCGTACAGCAAGTAACAGAAGTTTTGGTTTATTTAGGTTGTATTATTTTATGGAAGTTTTTGTAAGCAGACATACTCGCGTTTCAGTTCCATCAGGCATTTGTTACGGTCAAACCGACGTTGCTTTACGCGAAACTTTTTTGGAAGAAATTGACCAATTTAAACATCGAATTCCAACCGATTTAGATATCGTTTTTAGCAGCCCGTTGCAACGTTGTGTACAAGTTGCTAAAACTTTTTCGGAAGAAATTAATACCGACAATCGTTTATTAGAAATGGATTTCGGTTTGTGGGAAATGAAAGCTTGGAATGATATTCCATTAGTTGAAATTCAACCTTGGTACGATGATTTTGTGTTTACCAAAACACCAAACGGCGAAAATTTTGAAATGCTTTTTTTAAGATTAAAATCCTTTTTAGATGAGTTACGAACCAAAGATTATCAAAAAGTTTTGATTGTTACTCACGCTGGAATCATTAGAGCTATTTGGACATATTTATTGGAAACACCTTTACAAAACGCTTTTAAAATTCCGATTGGTTTTGAAGAAATACTGCATTTTAATTTAGGAAAAACTTCAAATGAAGATTATATAATTGAGAAGAAATAATTTTAAATATAAAGCCCCGTTCATTTATTTGAATGGGGTTTGATATTTAAATAACAATTTCTAATTTGAATACTTATTTTTCACATAATTAGCTACTGACGAAATCCCTGGAAATAAACTTAATTCATTTATTCCCAATTTATCAAGTTCCATTAATATATCTTTTTTAGAATCTTCATTAATTGTTATTCGTTCTAAAATCCATGAATCAGATATAATAGGAATTTCTTTATTTTTTCTATTCTTCAAATTACCAAATAAGAAGAAAGCTCCTTGTTGTCTAATAATTCTTTCATTATCTAATTTTGGTTTAACAATGATAATTTTTGAAATATCTAATGGGTTAATTTTTGGCTCAAAAAAAGGCTTATCTTCCCTTACAAAATGAACTAACTTTGCTAAATCTGATTTAGATAAAATTTCTTTTTGTTCTTCTATTTCTAAAGAAAGTTTATATTTTATGTATTCTAGAGTGTGGTAATTTATAAAATCTTTTTCTGATTCAGATAAATTCTCAATTCTAAATTTATTTTTTACTTTATTTTGACTTTTAATAATACATTGTCCTGGTATAAACTCTCTCCTAATTAAAAAGTCATAATATTCTTCATAGAAAAAATTATTAGAATGTAAGAACTCGAAAATGTCATAATATTTAATCTCACGCTCATCATTAATTATTAATCTTTTAATAGTATTATCAATCGAATCTATCTTATTCATTAAACTAAAGATTTTAAAATATTGATATTTAAAACTAAAATCACATTTTGCTAAATTTGAAAGAATCGAAACTTTATCACTATCGTAATAACAAATATTTTCATCAGGTACATTAAAAACAATTACTTCTCCTTTAGTTTCAAGATTGATTAAATCAATTTCTTTAAAAATTTCATCCTTACATACAGCTTTAAGATTTTTAAAATGGCATTTATCAATCTTTACATTCTTAGAATCTAAACATGCAAAATACAAGGCAACTAATGGATTTTCTGTTATATCTAAAATCCTCGTTGGAATTCCAAAATGTTGCATAAACGTTAAAGATTCAATGGTATTTTTACCTGAAAATTGTTGAGGGCTATTTAATATTGTATCTCTATAAATCTTATGTTCCTGAGCTAACAAGTTTTTATTGGTTCTCGCTATAGTCGGTTTTAATTCATATTCATGATTAGAATGTCCTCTGAAATATAAAGAAGAATTGTTAGACAATTCATTTATTACCTCAATATAACTAGAAACAGTAGTTATTTCGTTTTCTTTAATTTTACATTCATTCATAATACTTTTTTTGGTTCTTTCAAACATACAAAATTCAAATTATAATAAAGAAAAAATTACACACACTGATGTAAACTAACTTTCAATACGACATACTTTGTCTTATCTTACCTATATATTTACATAGCAAAACAAAAACAATAAGATTATGCAAAACAAAAAAATCGTTTACATTGATTTAGATGGAGTAATTGTTGATTTGATTGGTGAAATGCACCACGAACTTAAAAATACTTCTCAAACGTTTGAAGACCCAACGGATATTATCGACCATTCTGAGACAATCTTCTTAAACGCAAAACCAATTCCTCACGCTTTAGAAGCGATTAACGAATTAGAAAAACATTTCGATGTTTATATCTTATCAACCGCTCCGTGGCACAACATTCATTCGTGGTCTCAAAAAAGAATTTGGGTTGAAAAACACCTTCCAACCATGTACAAAAAACTAATCTTAACGCATCATAAAAATCAATTAATGGGAGATTATCTAATTGATGACCGTTTAAAAAATGGCGCTGCAGATTTTAAAGGGGAACACATTCACATTTTTCAAGAAGACTTTCCTACTTGGCAAAGCGTACTTGACTATTTATTAAATTCAAAATAATTTTACTATGAACGAGAAATTCAAAAACATTCCTACAGACGAAGACACAAAAATCATTTCTGAATTTGAAACTAAATTTGGAACTTTAGATTGTGTACTGCAAACTTGGCTATACAATGGCATTAAAGGAACATCCTTGATTTTCTTTAAACCTGACTTAGAAAATACAACTCCAGAAATTATCAAAAATGAAATTAAGCAATCTGGCTTACTTAAAGATTTAGAAAGCACAATTACGTTCTCACAAAATCCAAAGCATAAGTACGTTTTTTTTAATTTTAATTTTATTGAAGAAGAGTTTTAACTGATTAAAAAAACGCTTGTCATCCTGAATTTAGTTCAGGGGCGCATGAGAAGCTTTTGTAATCAAGAAATCTACCTAATTCAGAACAATTGAACATTCTTATGAGATGCTGAAACAAGTTCAGCATGACAAAAAGATTATCAAATTTTAAAAAAATGCTTGTCACCTTAAATTTAATTCAGGGTTGCATTAGAAACTTTTGTAATGAAGAAATCTACTTTATTCAGAACAATTAAACATTCTTGTGAGATGCTGAAATGAATTCAGCATGACAAAAAGATTATCAAGTTTTAAAAAAACGCTTGTCACCTTGAATTTGGTTCAGGGTCGCATCCAATTTAAAATTAATTTTAAAACAGATTCATTATGAAACAATATTATGTCTACATATTAACAAATAAATATCGAACAACATTTTATATTGGAGTAACAAATGATTTAATTAAGCGTAATTCACAACACAACGATGGGGTTGGTTCTGAATTCACTTCAAAATATCAAATTACTGATTTAGTTTATTACGAAACATTCAATGAAGTAGAACAAGCTATTGCTCGAGAGAAACAATTAAAAAATTGGAAACGAGAATGGAAAATTAATTTAATAAAGTCGATTAATCCTACATTATCTACTTTATAAATTTTATAAATATTCTTGTGAGATGCTGAAATGAATTCAGCACGACAAAAAGATTATCAAGTTTTAAAAAAAACGTTTGTCACCCTGAACTTGTTTCAGGGTCGCATCAAAAACTTTTGAGATGAAATAATCTACTTAATTCAAAACATTTAGACAATCTTGTGAGATGCTGAAATGAATTCAGCATGACAAAAAGATTATTAAGTTTCAAGAAGAACGTTTGTCACCCTGAACTTGTTTCAGGGTCGCATCAAAAACTTTTGAGATGAAGAGATCTACTTAATTCAGAACATTTAGACAATCTTGTGAGATGCTGAAATGAATTCAGCATGACAAAATCTAATATCTAAATTCTCACTTCCAACATCTATAAAACAAAAAATCCCATCTTAAAAAGACAGGATTTTGATATTTATTGTACGAAATTTAAAACCGTTGAAGTGATTAATACAATTTGCTCTTCATCTAATTCAGTATGCATTGGTAAGGCAATAACCTCTTTACATAATTTATTAGTTACAGCAAAATCAGCATCGTTATAACGAGCATCGGCATACGCTTTTTGAACGTGTAACGGAATTGGATAATAAATTGCACAAGGAATTCCGTTTTCTTGTAAATGAGCTAATAAAGCATCGCGTTTTCCGTTTGTAATTCGCATTACATATTGGTGGAATACGTGATCGTCTCCTTCAAAATCAAAAGCTGGAGTTACAATATGTTCGTTAGCTGTAAACGCATCATTATACGCTTTAGCTGCTTTTCTACGCGCTTGTCCGTAAGCATCTAAATGAGGTAACTTCGCATTTAAAACTACAGCCTGAATACTATCTAAACGAGAATTCACACCAACAACATCGTGGTGGTAACGCTCATACATTCCGTGATTCACAATTCCACGAATTACGTGAGCTAAAGCATCATCATTTGTAAAAATTGCACCACCGTCTCCGTAACATCCTAAGTTTTTAGATGGGAAGAAAGAAGTAGCTCCAACGTGACCAATAGTTCCAACTTTTTGTTTTGAACCATCTTTCCATGTGTAGTTTGCTCCAATCGCTTGTGCGTTATCTTCAATCACAAATAAGTTATGCTCTTTTGCAATTTCCATAATCGCATCCATATTAGCCGCACGACCAAATAAATGAACCGGAACAATGGCTTTAGTTTTTGGCGTAATTGCTTTTTTAATTGCCTCGATAGAAATATTCATGTTATCTTCATCAACATCTACCAAAACTGGAGTAATTCCTAATAAAGCAACAACCTCAACTGTTGCAGCAAAAGTAAAATCGGCAGTGATAACTTCATCTCCGGGTTTTAAACCTAATCCCATCATGGCAATTTGCAAGGCATCGGTTCCGTTGGCACAAGGAATTACATGT
>NZ_CANRNX010000078.1 GCF_947632075.1 uncultured Flavobacterium sp. | reverse complement strand
GCGTCAATTGCAGCTCTGTAAGTTTTGGTTACCATGGCAACGTAATCGGCACCTTTACCGCGACCTTCTAATTTAAGCACTTTAATTCCTGTATCAATTACTTGGTCTAAGAAATCTAAGGTACATAAATCTTTAGGCGACATCATGTATTCGTTATCAATCTCAATTTCAAATCCTGATTCTTGGTCGATAACTGTATATTTTTTTCGACAATTTTGTTTGCAAGCTCCTCGATTAGCAGATGAGTTATGTGAATGTAAACTCAAATAACATTTTCCGGAAACGGCCATACATAAAGCTCCGTGTCCAAAAATTTCAATTTCAACTAAATTTCCAGACGGACCTTTGATTTGTTCTTTCTCAATAGCTTCTGTAATCTTAGCTACTTGACGTAAACTTAATTCACGAGAAAGTACAATGGTATCGGCAAACAAAGCATAAAACTTAACCGTTTCTATATTGGTAACGTTTAATTGTGTAGAAATATGAACTTCTAAACCAATGCTTCGAGCCATAGCAATAACCGCTTGGTCAGAAGCAATTACTGCTGTTAAATTGGCATCTTTTGCTTTTTGTAATAAAGTTTTTACGATAGATAAATCGTGATCGTAAACAATAGTATTCAACGTTAAATACGTTCTGACCTTTTTTTCTTTACAACGACGTGAGATTTCTGGTAAATCTTCTAATGTGAAATTCATGGTTGCACGGGCGCGCATATTTAGTTGCTCTACACCAAAATAAACCGAGTCGGCACCATTATCAATAGCAGCTTGTAATGATTCAAAATTACCTGCTGGCGCCATTAATTCAATTCTACCTGTTGTTGTCATTATTTAGAAATTAGTCGTTTTTAACGATTGTGAATAATTTATCTGATAAACGAATTCTGAACGGAACTTCAAAAGTAACTTTATCACCAACTACAGCTTTTTCAACGTTTTGTCCGTTAACTTTCATTGCAGTTAAAGTCATGCGTTTTTCGCCTGTTGTTGGTCCTTGAATTACGATTTCGTCTCCGATATTTAATTCTTTGTTTTCTACAATAAATTGTGCAACCGAAGCTTTTGTAAAGAAGTGTTCACCTTGCGCAACATAGATTTTACGTTCAGCTTTCTTCTTTCTAATTTCGGTAACTTTTGCCACTTTTACAGGAACTATTTCTTCAAAAACATTACGTTCTTTTTTGAACTTTAAATTGTCTGATTTTCCTTTTTTGAAAACTAAGTTTCCTTTTTGTTGACCTTTACGTAAACGTTTTTGTTCTTCGATTGGTAATTGAATGATTTCAAGACATTCGTTTGAACAACATCCGTGCATTGCTTCATGACATTCATCACATTGAATGAATAATAAATGACATCCTTCGTTAGCACAGTTTACGTGTGTATCACAAGGTTTTCCACATTGGTGGCAATTTGCAATAATATCATCGGTGATTCTTTCTCCTAAACGGTGGTCGAATACGAAGTTTTTTCCAATGAATTTACTTTCTAAACCTTCTGCTTTTACTTGACGTGTGTATTCAATAATTCCACCTTCAAGCTGATAAACATTTTTGAATCCTTGGTGTTTGAAATACGCTGAAGCTTTTTCACAACGAATTCCACCAGTACAATACATTACTAACTTTTTATCTTCTTTATGTTTTTGAAGTTGCTCGTTAATAATAGGTAATGATTCACGGAAGGTGTCAACATCTGGAGTGATAGCACCTTTGAAATGCCCAACTTCACTTTCGTAGTGATTTCTGAAATCTACTAAAACAACATCAGGGTCGTTTAATAATTCGTTGAAATCTTTTGCTCCTAAGTGAATACCTTTATTAGTAACATCAAAAGTTGCATCGTCTAAACCATCGGCAACGATTTTATTACGTACTTTAACGGTAAGTTTAAGGAAAGATAAATCATCTTGTTCAACAGCAACGTTTAAACGAATTCCTTTCATAAAATCATAAGCTTCTAAGGTTTCTCTAAAAGCTTCAAAATTTTCTGCAGGAACGCTCATTTGTGCGTTAATACCTTCATGAGCTACGTAAGTTCGCCCAAGAGCATCAAGTTTTGACCAAGCTAAAAATAAATCGTCACGGAATTTTTTTGGATCTTCAATTTTCGCGTATGCGTAAAAAGATAAGGTAATTCTGTTTTGCCCAGCTTCTTCAATTAACTGCGCGCGCTCTTCAGCGCTTAAAGTATTATATAGTTGCATGCTATATACGTTTTAAGTGTAGTGAATAAAAAACCGAATTCTAAATGGAAGAATTCGGTTGCAAATTTACTATTAATATTTTATTTGAAAATGACATTTATCATTTTCTAAGGTTCTACTTCTATTTCTGTGGTCATAAAAAGCTTAGTTTCACTCATTGGAGAAGTTGTTCCACGATGACAAGTTGCACAATTTATAGCATTCTGAAATTCAGGACCAATCGGATTGAAAGCTTTTTCATTTAACTCATTGGTCATTTGAATCATGTGTCGTGTGATTTCTTTAGCATAAACATCATCTGCAGATTTATCTTTACTATGACAATGATTGCATTTTACACCTAAGGCTTTGTTATATTCTTTCATTAACCCCATAAGACTATCTTTCGAAATATCTTGAGGCAATACTTTTAAATTTTTAAAACCATCTTTTAATGAAATACTTTCATACTCAGGTTCTTCATAAATTTTATATGCAGAAAACACAAGACCTACACATGTGATTAAAGCTAATAATAAAATGTTTTTTTTCATGATTAAATTGTTTAGAATAAATTTACTTGTTTTTTTGGATGTAATAACTTACTTGAAATAAATTTAGAATACATCTAAATTAGTTAATACTTAAACTATCTGTTTTTACTGTTATTTCTGAAGTTTCGTTTTTAGCTTTTAGATAATCTAAACGAATTTGTTGTTGTTTTAATATTTCAGGAACATGAGATTCAATTTCATTATTTAATTGTTCTAATGTAATCGTTGTAATATTTGGATCTTTAACCAATTCATTCCAAATTCCTTTCTTACCAAAGGCATAATCACCATAAACAATAACAGGGGTACCTTTTGCAATTTGTGTATTAGAATCTTTTAAAATCCATTGATCGCACCAATTGTATAAAAATTGTGCATCGGCATCTAATAAACGTAAGCAAGAATGCGATGCGGGATAACCTGGAAGTGCATATTGATGAAATCCTACACCTCCAAAATTACTTATATTGAAATTCCAATTTAAAATCCATTCATCATTAGAAGTACTTTTCACTTTACGTCCTCTCCAATTAGTAAAAAATAAACCACGAGGTGTTTGAGTAGCTTTTTTTCCCATATTTGTTGGCCCCCATTTAATTAAAGTTCCATTTTCATAAACGGCATACGCTTGAATTGGATATGAAAAAATGATAAACTTTGGAACATCAATTAATACATCTGTATAAAACGGAAATGGAGAATAATCTATAAAGTTTTCTTTTAATTCTTTTGGAACTATAATAGTATCTCGTTTACTTAAATTATCTGTATCTACTCGGTTTAATGCGGCAATATCGTAAATGTCTTTTCTGGAATATGTTTTATAGAAAACTTTCCTTAAAGAATCACTCACTTTCATTGGCCAAGCGATGTAGGCCATTCCTTCGGTAATTCGAAATTTCTTTTTTTTTCTTAATTTTTCTTTCAGTTGGTTTACCGAATCTTTTTTTATTTGAGCTAATGAATCTGCTTTTACTTTATTTATGCTATCCAAATTTTTTTGAAAAGGTTTTTCATTTTCAATAATAGGTGGTTGAGAATTTAAATTTATTTCATTTTCTTTTTTACAAGAATAGATAATAATCAACATAAATAACAAACTCATTTTGGGAATTATTTTCATATGCAATTTTTTAAATTCTTAAAAGAAGGACTTCTTTCTCTTTTTAGAAAACAAATGGTCTAAACTTAATTTACCAGGCCCAAGAAATAAAATTGCTATGTAAGCAAATAAATATGCAGATCCTAACTCAGACTCTCCAAAAAAATCCCATTGATGAGCACTTGAGATTACTATTGCAGTAACAATTAATGGAATTGTAGCCCAACGAGTTAACAATCCAAAAATTAACAAAACCGAACACAAAAGTTCCGAAAAGATCACCAAACCTAATGAGATTGTAGAACCCAACCCCATAAAATTCATAAATTTAATTTCCAATTCTTCAAAACGCATCAATTTTCCCCAACCGTGTGGAATCATTAGTAAACCAAATCCGACACGTAAAACCAACAAACCTAAATTTATTGAGTTTTTGTATTCTGTTGAAAATAAAATATTTTTCATCTTTTTTTAAGTTAAATATATAACAATTATTTAAAATGAAAATATTTATTTAACACGACATATCCTGTCGTTAATCATTGTTATTTTTGTAGAAATAAAAAAACAATGGAAAAACTATTTTGTATACTAACAACATACATTAAATAAAAAATAGGTATTTTTACATATATAATACAAAAGAGATATGAGTGCAGATAGAGAAGCAAAATTAAAAGCGTTACAATTAACCTTAGATAAATTAGATAAAACTTACGGAAAAGGAACAGTAATGAAATTAGGAGATACCGCTGTAGAAGAGGTTGAAGCAATTTCGTCTGGATCTTTAGGTTTAGATTTAGCTTTAGGTGTAATGGGGTATCCTAAAGGAAGAATTATTGAGATTTATGGACCAGAATCTTCTGGTAAAACAACCTTAACTTTACACGCAATTGCAGAAGCGCAAAAAGCGGGTGGAATAGCTGCATTTATTGATGCAGAGCACGCTTTTGATCGTTTTTATGCTCAAAAACTTGGAGTTGATATTGATAACTTAATCATTTCTCAACCAGACAACGGTGAACAAGCTTTAGAGATTGCAGAAAATTTAATTCGTTCAGGAGCAATTGATTTAGTGGTAATTGACTCGGTGGCAGCTTTAACTCCAAAAAGTGAAATTGAAGGAGAAATGGGGGATTCTAAAATGGGTTTACATGCTCGTTTAATGTCTCAAGCTCTAAGAAAACTTACTGGAACAATCAACAAAACAAATTGTACCGTTTTCTTCATTAACCAATTACGTGAAAAAATTGGAGTAATGTTCGGAAGTCCAGAAACTACAACCGGAGGTAACGCCTTAAAATTCTATGCCTCAGTTCGTTTAGATATTCGTAAATCTACTCAAATTAAAGACGGTGATTTAGTTATGGGTAACCGTACGAAAGTTAAAGTAGTAAAAAATAAAGTAGCACCTCCTTTCCGTACGGCAGAATTTGACATCATGTATGGTGAAGGTATTTCTAAAGTTGGTGAAGTTCTTGATTTAGCTGTAGAATTTGAAATTGTAAAAAAATCAGGATCTTGGTTTAGCTATGGCGAAACAAAGTTAGGTCAAGGTAGAGACGCAGTTAAATCTTTAATTAAAGACAATCCAGAATTAATGGAAGAACTTGAACTTAAAATTAAAGAACACATTAAAGCTCAAAGTGCTGAATAATAAATCGAAACTCAATAATTGATATTATTGAGTTTTTTATTTCCAAAAAATAATTTCTACTTTTTATTTAAAATCGGAAAATGAAAGAAACATTATTTACTTTAATTTTAGTTATTTTGTTAGTTTCATTAAAAAAATGCTTAATTCATTTAAAAAAATAGGTTTAAAAAACAACATCTAAAGATATTATCTCTAGATGGTTTTTTTAGTATATTTTATTCAATAACGTAATCTTTATAAAAATCTTCAATTTCTTCGAACATGCGTAATAATTGTTGCGGATCATCTTCAGTAACCAAACGCTGACGATGTGCTTTGAAACCATGAATTCCTTTAAAGTAATTGGTGTAATGGCGACGCATTTCTACAATTCCCAAGCGTTCCCCTTTCCATTCCATAGACCAAATTAAATGATTCTTAGCAGCTTCTAAACGATCTTTCATGGTTGGCGGCGCTAACATTTCACCCGTTTTTTCGTAATGTTTAATTTCATTAAAAATCCAAGGATAACCAATCGCAGCACGACCAATCATCATTCCGTCTAAACCAAAACGTTCGCGGTATTCTTTTGCTTTTTGAGGTGAATCAATATCACCGTTTCCAAAAATTGGAATATGCATTCTTGGGTTGTTTTTAATACGTTCAATATGCGTCCAATCCGAATGTCCTTTATACATCTGAGCTCTCGTTCTTGCATGAACGGTTAAAGCTTGCACACCAACATCTTGTAAACGTTCGGCAACTTCATCAATATTAATTGATTCTTCGTCCCAACCTAAACGAGTTTTAACTGTAACTGGTAAATGTGTACTTTTAATAACTGCTTCGGTTAAGCGAATCATTAAATCCACATCTTTTAAAACACCTGCACCAGCACCTTTACTAACCACTTTTTTAACTGGGCAACCAAAGTTGATGTCAACCAAATCTGGCTGAACCGTTTCAACAATCTTTGCCGAAAGTGCCATAGCTTCTTCATCACCACCAAAAATTTGAATTCCTACCGGACGTTCGTAATCAAAAATATCTAATTTCATTCTACTTTTCATCGCATCGCGAATCAAACCTTCCGAAGAAATAAATTCCGAATACATTAAATCTGCGCCATGTGCTTTACACAGTCTTCTAAAAGGCGGATCACTAACATCTTCCATCGGAGCTAATAACAACGGATGGTCAGGTAATTCAATATTTCCTATTTTGATCATGAAATAAATTTTGTGCAAAATTACCACAATATTTTAACCTGAGAAAATATTGTAATTTTCTTAAGATATATTAACTCAAAATAGTTTATAAAAATAGTATCTTTAAGAAATAAAAAAAGTAAGATGTCGAATATAGATTATATTTTTGAAGAAAAAGCTGCTGATATCGGTAACTTTTTAGTTGGTAGATTATTACCATTTCGTCAAAAACGAAATATAGGTCCGTTTGTTTTCATCGATCACATGGGTCCGAAGAAGCTAAATGCTGGTGAGAATTTAGATGTAGCTCCACATCCACATATTGGTTTGTCGACTTTAACTTTTTTATTCGAAGGAGCAATTCAACATAAAGATAGTTTAGGAAATGATTTAGTTATTGAGCCAGGAGCTGTCAATTGGATGACCGCTGGAAGTGGAGTTGTCCATTCAGAACGTACACCTAAAGAACTAAGAGATGTTGAGAAATCAGTTCATGGTTTACAGATTTGGATTGCGCTACCGAAAGAATTAGAAAACATGGAGCCAAGTTTTGTTCATGTTGAAGCCAATGAATTACCTACTTGGAAAGAAGACGGTGTAGATTTTAAATTAATTGCTGGTGAATTTGACGATAAAAAATCAGCAGTTCCTGTTTCCAGCAAGTTATATATGATTGAACTAAAAGCACATCAAAATCAAACCATTAATTTACATGATCGTTTGTATGGTGAAAGCGGTTTGTATATTTTAGAAGGTGAAATTTCTAGTAACGGAAACGCTTTCGGACCGAAACAAATTTTAATTACCAAAGATGCGCATTTGTGCACGTTTGATATCAAAGCCGGTTCAACAATTTATTTATTTGGAGGGGAACCTTTTGAAGAAGAACATTTTATTTTTTGGAATTTTGTTTCTTCAAGCAGAGAAACTATAGAAGAAGCTAAAGAACGTTGGAAAAAGCAAGAATTTCCAAAAGTTCCAGGTGAAACCGAGTTTGTTCCTTTACCTGAAAACCCATTTAAAAAAAATTAATTATGGAAAAAGTACACGCAAAAATTGGAGTTCAAAAATACAAAACTACCATTGAAGGAAAAAGTTTAACCTTCATTGCTGATCAGTCAGTATCAGAAGGCGGACAAAATTTAGGTCCAAGTCCAAAAGAACTTTTGGCGGGTTCATTAGCGGGTTGTGTTGCAATCACAGTTCGTATGTATGCAGACAGAAGTAATTGGCCGTTAGAAGATGTTTTTGTTGATGTGGAAATTGATACAGAAACTAAACCCGGAACTACTATTTTTAGAAAAAAAGTCGAATTTAAAGGAGATTTGACTGAAGAGCAATTAAAACGTTTACATCTTATTGCGCAGAAATGTCCGATCAATAAAATTTTGCTTAACCCAATTGAAGTTGAGTCTTAGTTTTTTTTAAAAACAAAAAATCATCAAAATCGTTTTTCAATTTGAGAAACGATTTTTATTTTTAAAATAATGGTTTGTTGGGATTATCTTTTTTCCATTTCTCAATTAAGATATTAATTTCACAAGGAGAATCAAAAATTTCACTCTCTAATGCTTTATCATTTAGCTGTATAGTATTTCCTACTCGAAATCCATTTTTATACAATAAATTATTATGATTAATTTTTGAAATCAAAATTTTAGAGTTAGTTAAGCAAAAATCTATTTCCTCTTCAGAGTAAAAACATTTATTTTTTTCTTTAGAAAGATAAATTAATTTTTTTTTAAAATCAAAAATAACCTTCTCATATTTTCTGAAAAAACCAATGCCTATCAAATTATATTTCGCTTTGTTTGCGTAAGTAATGTCGCACATCAATTTTGTATTGTTAGAAAACAACAAATCTAAGTTGTTAAATTTTTCAATAGTACTAATCGTATTACTATTAGCTCCAAAAAAAGCAACATCTGTAACTACATCAGCTTTAAATGTAATATCGTTTTTATTTTTTATTAAGACTTCGCCATTATAACCTAAATCTAACAAGAAAGAAACCTTATCATTACCAATATTAGCTTTGATTTTATATCTATAATTATAACTATCAAAATTTAATGGAATCTGATCAAAATTAGAATAATCCAATGAAGATAAATCTTCTAAAACTTCAAATTCTTGTTTATTAAAATCGAAAAATAAAATTTTATATTCAAATGTTTCAATACCTAAAAAAACATCAATTTTCAAACATTCGTTTATCTTTCCGATATTTAAAGCTTTAGTATTTAAAGTCCCAAAACCAGAAAGATCGAACATTAACTTTTGTTTTCTTTTAAACTTTATTTTATTGTTAACATCTTTAATTATTGAAAATCCGAATGCTTTTTTTCCGATTTTACTATCAGTAGAAATGAACGTGGAGGCTCCAGAATCGAAGCTGTAAGAAATGTTGTTTATTGAATCGAAAATAGCTGGAAAACCATTTATATACTTAAAACTAGTCTGAGAATAAACAGAGTGTAAACTCAAAAAAAACAATAAATATTTTAGTTTAGTCATAAAAAAATAAACATTAAAAATATCCCGCTGCTTTTCACAACGGGATAAAAAATCATTATCGTGTAGAAACTTCACCTCCTATAGTAACTTCATCAACTATAAGGCACGCACCCGAGGCAGCAACTGTTACTGCAACTTGACCTGCTGGTGTCAAAGGCGCTGATATAACTGCAGCAGCAGTATCAACTAACGCCGCAGCTATCCATCTTAACCATCCTAATTTTCTCTTATAAATAGTTTTTTCAGGAGGAGATTGCTCGTAATTTTGCCAGAAATCAGAACTATGTTTAAAAGTAGCAATTGTAGGCTTCCCCTTTTTAGTACAAGTTAAAAGTATACAATATTCTATTACGTTTTATAGTTGAAGTACTAAGTGAG
>NZ_CANRNX010000077.1 GCF_947632075.1 uncultured Flavobacterium sp. | reverse complement strand
GTAGTCATAATACTTAATCTTGTTTTAAAGTTATTCAATTTTATTGTAAATGTCAGATTAAGTATTGACTAATTCATTTATACAAAAAGTTTCTTCTCTTCAATAATTTTAGAAACAATTTCAGGAATGTACTCTTTCCAGTTTGAATCATTCTTTTTAATTTGTTCTAAAACTTCATGTGAAAATATGGATAAATGTTTTTCATCATATTTTTCTATATCAATAATTTGATTTTCATTTTTAAAGAAATCAAATAAAACTTGATATTTATTTTCTCTAACGCTTAAATTTTTAGAAGTTATAACTTTACCAGAATCTTCTTTTGAAGGGTAGATATAAATCTCTAAATTTCTATTAAACAATCTACCTAAAGCTTCTAAAATTCCACCACTAAGCTCTTGATAATATTTAGAATCAAATATTGCGGATAAATTTGCTGCTCCAATTGTTAAGGCGATTTTTTCATTTGAATATTGAGATAAATAATCAACAACTTTATAGTATTCTTTAAAGTTTGAAATCATTACAGTTTGGCCAAGTGAACAAAGTAATTCTGCACGATCAATAAAATCTTGTTCGTCCAATTCACCTTCTTTTAAAAGATTATTTAGAGTCATTTCAAAAATAACCTTAGTGTTGTCTTCTGAAATTTTATTTCTTTCTAAAAATTGTTTCAATGAATTTTCATACATATTCATATTTACCACAGTAACTGGCCTGAAACTTCCTCTTAGAACTAAAATATTTTTTCTAAAAAGTGTATTGGCAGGTAAAATATTTTGTCCGTTTGGTGCGAACATTACTGCCGATGCCATATTGTTTTTTACTAAAAACAAACTCATTAAACGGTTGTCAACATTATTAAATGCAGTGCCTGAGAAGTTTATAGTATCGATTTCTAATTGATCTTTATCTAAATGATCATAAAGATGTTTGATTAATTTTTTAGGATTATGGTACTGGTAAAAAGCTCCGTAAATTAAATTTACACCAAGTATTCCAAGTGTTTGTTGTTGAAGTTTTACATCATTTTCTTTGAATTGAATGTGTAAAATAATGTCGTTGTAAGCACCGTTTGGTTCTGTTTGAAAACGAATTCCTACCCAACCATGACCTTTAAATTTTTTAGCAAAATCAATTGTAGCAACTGTGTTTGCATAGTTAAAGTACATACGATTAGGGTTTTCGTCACGGTTTAAACGATCTTCCATTAATTGCGTTTCGTGACTTAACATCTTCTTTAAACGGCTTTCTGTAACGTATCTACCATCGTCTTCAGTTGTGTAAATGGCATCACTGAACTGTTTGTCGTAAGCAGACATTGCTTTAGCAATTGTACGAGAAGAACCTCCTGATCTAAAAAAATGTCGAACAGTTTCTTGTCCGGCACCAATTTCAGAAAATGTTCCGTAAATATTTTTATTTAAGTTTAATCGTAATGTTTTGTCAGAAATTGCTGGTTGATGTTCAATAATTCGGTCACCATCTAAAACTAAATCGTTTTCAAAAGCTTTCATAAGATTTGTTGAAAATTAAACAATAAAGATACAAAATATTAAGTTTTTATTCAATTATAATTGTTAATTAAAAATTAGTTTTGTAATTATTTCGTTTTTTTATGTTAAGTTTTATGATATGATATTTTTATCTTTAATTTTTTGTCAAATTAAGAATGTGAATTGTGATAGTAAAAACTGTCGAAAATTATTGGAAGAATTTAATGAATTAATCTTAAATTTAGAGTTTAAAAAAATCCGTGATTTCATAAACAAATAATTTAGTGAAAATATATTTTTTAGGAACTGGTACTTCACAAGGTATTCCTGTTATTGGAAGTGCTGATCCTGTATGTTTAAGTTCAGATTTTAAAGATAAGCGTTTACGAACCTCAATTTTTGTTGAATGGGATGGTTCAATTTTTCAAATTGATTGTGGCCCCGATTTTCGACAACAGATGTTAACTTCTAAATGTCCAAAAATTGATGCGCTTTTATTTACTCACGAACATGCTGACCACACTGCTGGCTTTGATGATATTCGTCCTTTTTGTTTTATGCAAAAAAAGCCGCTGCCAGTCTATGCACAAAGCAGAGTAGTGAATGAATTAAAAAAACGTTTTGAATATATTTTTGAAAAAGAAAATCGTTATCCCGGAGCCCCATCAGTTGATATTTTTGAGATTGAAGAAGATAAATCCTTTGTTATAAATTATAAAGAAATTATTCCTATTTCAATTTTACATGGAGATTTACCAATTTTAGGTTATCGTTTTGAGAATTTTGCATATTTAACCGATGTAAAGTATATTAACGAAAATAGTTTGGAAAAGCTTAAAAATTTAGATATTTTGGTAATTAATGCTTTGAGAATTGTCGAACATCCTACACATAATAATTTAGATGAAGCTTTGAAATTTATTGAAATTATAAAACCTAAAAAAGCATATCTAACTCATGTTGGATTTCAGTTAGGTTTTCATGAAGAAGTACAAAAAAGATTGCCAAAAGATGTATATTTGGCCTTCGATAATTTACAAATAACAATTTAACATGAAACAAATTTTCTTATATCTTTTCGTTTTCTCATTATTGATAAATGTTTTTCAATATGTTAACGATTCTAAAATTTTAGAAGCAAAAGACATGGAATTAGAAAAAACTGCACATTTAAAAGATTCAGTTAAAATCTACAAGAATATGTTTAAAGAAGCGAATTATTTTTCTATAGATGAGAATAAAAATGCTCAAGCAAAATTCGGAGAATATAATTACGAAGATGTATTAAATAAAGTACTTTTAGATTTTACAAATTTAAATACGCAAGAAGGTGGAAATCCATTATTGCCGATTGCTACTGATGGTAGTAAAACTGTTGTGAGAAAAGCAAAAGTTTTGAATCATAAATGGATGATGTTAGATTATTCTAATGATTCTGAGGTTGGAGAAATGTTAATTGAGTACCATTTTAATCCAAATGAAATTACTTCCTTTAATGTGTTAACTAATGTTAATTACTAATGAAAAAGTTTTTCTTTACAGTTGTTTTATCTTTTTTTCTGTTTGCTTGTAACAAAGTGTTTAAAAATAGAGAAGGTGTTTCTACAGAAGATTCTGTGAAAAGAGAATATGTACTCGGAGCTGACAAAGATGAAAATGGTTGTATTGCTTCTGCAGGTTTTACTTGGAGTGTTTTAAAAAATGATTGTATTCGGATTTTTGAAGTTGGTTATCGTTTAAATTCCGTAAAAACTTCGTTGGAAGAAGAAGCTGTTTTAAGTGCATTTGCTATTTTTAACGAGGATAAAAATAAAGTAGAAAATTTTTTTACCAAATGCATTTGAAAGTTTAATTTTAAACGAAACTAAAGAAAATGTTTTTTCAAATGATAATTATATATTTGAAGGTTTAAATTATTCGTTATTTAAAAATGATGAGAAAATTTTTGAAGGTGCAAAAGAAAATCTCAAAAATATTGAAAACTTTGAAGAAGAAGTAGAATAAAAAAGGTGAGTTGCATAACTCACCTTTTTTTTAATTATTTTTTGTCATTACAATTTCAACCGGTCTATTTGTAACTCGTCGTCCAAACTGCATAACTTTTGTTCTTTCGTCTGCGGCGCATAAAACATACATATTGTAACTCGCAAGTGGAACAAATTCTGTTTTAAAATTACCTTCGTTTTCATCTCCATCAATATCTTCAACTTTTAACATGTAATTTTCAGCAGGAAAAGTATTTGAAATAGTTAGTAGATAATGGTCATCAGCAAAATAATAAAACCATTTTCCGTTTTCTGTAATTGGTATTCTTTTGTTTTGTTCATTAATTTTATAATTTCTTGTAAAAACTAACGGTTTATTTGCATTTATCCAGCTTAAAGAATTGTTTGTATTTATTACTTCATTGCCTTCAAGGTCTACAATTGAAATTTTTAAACCATCAATTGTTTTTGATTTTCCATCTTCATGCGGGTAAACAACAAAATAAGAAGTAAAATCAAATCCACAATGAATAGGAACGTCAATTTGACTAAATGAATAGAAAGGAAACAATAATATTGAGAAAAGTATTTTTTTCATTTTGATAATTTTCCCAAAAATACAATTTTAAATAGAATAAAAAATCCTCAATAAGGCTTTAACTTTATCAAGGATTAAATTTGTGATTGTAATTAAAGATATTCTTACATAGGTAAAATTTTTCTACCATATTTTTGATTAATCATAATTGCGCTTGCTTCATAGAAAGCTACAAAGCCACAGAAGATTCCTTCAAAACCTGCTAATTTCCCAATCCATGAAATTCCTGTGAAATTGTAAATAGATAATAATAAAAATAGTAGGGTTAATGAACCAAATAAAATTTTTCCTACTGTTAAACCATTTAAAGTTTGAATAAAAAACACAAACGTAAATAACGCCCATATTCCTAAATAACATCCCATTGATGCTGCGTCTGGTTGTTGTAAACCTAAAGCAGATACAATCCAAATGAACACAAGGGTTAACCAAAATGCACCATAAGACATAAATGCAACACTACCAAATTGGTTTCCTTTTTTCCATTCCATAACACCAGCACAAAACTGTGCAAATCCGCCAAAGAAAATTCCCATTCCCATGATCATGGTATCAACTGGGTAAAATCCTGCATTATGAATATTTAATAAAATTGTAGTTAAAGCAAATCCGTATAAACCAAGTGGACCAGGATTTGAAGTTTGATCTTTTAAATGTAAGTACTCACTCATTTCTTTTAATTTTATGCAAGTATAGAAAGAATAGTTTTAGAAAACACTCGTAAATTCGTAATAATAAAACTAATAAAAATGTAATTTATTTTTATTTCTTAAAATAATGATATATAGTGTAATACTGCATAAAAATGATTTTTAAGATTAAATATTTGTTGGTATTTTTAAAGGATTTATAAAAAAAGAGTGCCTCTTAAAACAAGAAGCACCTTTTTAATATTTTGAAAAATTAATTACTTAACATCCATCAATTCAACGTCGAAAATTAAAACTGAATTCGGAGGAATTACTCCACCAGCTCCACGCGATCCGTATCCTAAATGAGATGGAATAACGAAACGAGCTTTATCTCCAACTTGTAATAATTGAATTCCTTCGTCCCAACCTTCGATAACTTGTCCAACTCCTAAAGTAAATTCAATTGGTTCTTTACGTTTAAAAGAGTTATCAAATTCTTTTCCGTTAACTAATTGACCTTTGTAATGAACAGCAACTTTTTTACCTTTTTCTGCTTTTTTACCATTTCCTTTATTAATGAATTGGTAACGTAATCCACTTTCTGTTTTATTGAAACCAGCAGCGATTGCTTCTAATTCAGCTTCAGCAGCAGCTTTTTCAGCAGCAATTCTTTTTGTTCTAGAACCTTCAAAAGTACGGAAAGTTTCAACAGCATTCCAGTTTTTAGCTTCTTCGCCAACTCTAATAATTTCAATACTTTCTAAAACATCAGATTGTTCAACAGCATCAACTATCGCTTGTCCTTCAACAACATGTCCGAAAACAGTATGGTTGTTGTCTAACCAAGGTGTAGCAATATGAGTAATAAAGAATTGAGATCCGTTTGTTCCAGGACCTGCATTTGCCATAGAAAGAACTCCAGGACGGTCGTGTTTTAATTCTGGATGAAATTCATCATCAAATTTGTATCCAGGGTCTCCAGTCCCAGTTCCTTTTGGACAACCACCTTGAATCATAAAATCTTGAATTACTCGGTGGAATTTTAATCCATCATAATATGGTTTTCCTTGTGGACGAGCTTTGTTTTCTAAATTTCCTTCGGCTAAGGCAACAAAGTTTCCAACAGTTCCAGGTGTTTTATCGTGAGTTAATTTAACTAAAATCGAACCTTTTTCGGTATTGAATTTTGCATAAATTCCGTCTTGCATCTTTATCTAATTTAAAGTAAATAAATACAAAGATACATATTTTCATAAATTTTTTACATTATTCTGTTTGGCTTTGCGTTAAAAAATACTTAATACAAGGTGTATTTTAAAAAAGCAGATTTAAAGATGTTAGCTTCTTTAATAAATTGGTTTACTTTTGTACAAAATTACAATTATGCGTATTGATATTATAACCGTTTTACCAGAGCTTATTAAAAGTCCGTTCGAAGCTTCGATTCTAAAAAGAGCGATTGCTAAAGGATTGGTTGAAGTGCATTTTCATAACTTAAGAGATTATAGCACCAACAAACACAAGAATGTTGATGATTATCAATTTGGTGGTGGAGCTGGTATGGTAATGAGTATTGAACCTATTGATGCCTGTATTTCGAAGTTGAAAAGCGAACGAAATTATGACGAAGTAATATATATGTCTCCAGATGGGGAAACATTAAATCAACAAATTGCAAATAAAATGTCAATGGTTGAAAATATCATTATTTTATGCGGTCATTATAAAGGTGTAGATCAACGTGTACGTGATCATTTTATTACTCGTGAAATTTCAATTGGTGATTATGTGCTTTCTGGAGGTGAATTAGGTGCTGCAGTTTTATGCGACACTATTATTAGGTTGATACCTGGAGTTTTATCAAATGAAACTTCTGCATTAACAGATAGTTTTCAAGATAACTTATTAGCTCCGCCAATTTATACACGTCCGGCAGAATATAAAGGCTGGAAAGTACCTGATATTTTATTGAGTGGTAATTTTCCTGAAATAGAAAAATGGCGAGAACAAAAAGCTTTCGAACATACACAAAATCGTAGACCCGATTTGTTAGATAAAGAATAATCTGAATTTAAATTCAGATTTTTTTTGTTTTTTTTGTAACGTTTTTAAAAAGTTAATACTTACTAGTAAAATCAATTAAATCATGAAAAAATTTATTACCACTTTATTTACTTTAACAACTGTTTTAACGAGTGCATTTAGTTTTGCTCAGAACGAGGATTCATTATTATGGAAAATTTCAGGAAACGGATTGGAGAAACCTTCTTATGTTTTCGGAACAATTCATATGATTTGTGAAGAAGATTATTTTATGAACGATAAAATAGAAAATGCATTATACGATTCTGATGTTTTGATTACTGAAATTAATTTTACTAATATGGAAGAAATGATGTTAATGCAACAAGCTATGCAATCTGAAAAGCCATTAAAAGAAAGAATTTCGAAAGATCAATTTGATAGATTACAAAGTTTATTGAAAGAAAAATTAGATATGGATATTTCTATGTTTGAAAATGTTTCTGAAAGTGGAATTGCAAGTTTAATAACTTTAAAAGCATTTCCTTGTGAAAATACTAAAGTTTATGAAATGGAATTACTTCAAAAAGCCATGCTAGGTCAGAAACAATTTAATGGTTTAGAAACAGTTTCAGAACAAATGCAAGTTATGCAAGATCATTTGAATATGGATGCGTCAATTAAATTGTTAGAAGAGTTAGGTTCAACCGAAGATATGACAAATGAAATGGTTTCTTTATATAAAAAACAAAGTATTGATAAGCTTCTTGATTTAATGAAAGACTCTAGTTATATGGATGCGCAAGCTTATGAAGATTTTGTTGTAACAAGAAATAATAATTGGGTTAAGAAGATGCCAGAGTTAATGAAAACTTCTTCAACATTTTTCGCTGTTGGTGCTGCTCATTTAGGAAGTAACGATGGTGTTTTACAATTATTAAGAGCTTTAGGATATAAGGTAGAAGCAGTTAATTAAAAATCAGTAGTTTATGTTTTTTTAAACTGTAAAAAATTAAAGTTATTTTTTAATAAAAGCTAGTGTAATATTTGCTTTAAACAAATTATATTTTATATATTTGCAGCTCATTTGGATCAACCTCTAGCGATAAACGTACATGTTGTTCCGATTTAACCTAAAATTAATTTAAGCGATGGCTTTAGATTTATTAAAATTCGTACAAGACGAATTCGTTACAAAAAAAGATTTCCCTGAATTCAAAGCTGGTGATACTATCACAGTTTACTATGAAATTAAAGAGGGTGAAAAAACAAGAACTCAGTTCTTCAAAGGAGTAGTTATCCAAAGAAGAGGAACAGGAGCTACTGAAACTTTTACAATTCGTAAAATGTCTGGAAACGTTGGTGTAGAGCGTATCTTCCCAGTAAACATGCCGGCTTTACAAAAAGTTGAAGTTAATCAAAGAGGTAAAGTTCGTAGAGCTCGTATCTTCTACTTCAGAGAACTTACTGGTAAAAAAGCTAAAATTAAAGAATTACGTCGTAGATAATTTTTTAATAAGATCAATAAAACTCCATTCTGTAAAGATTGGAGTTTTTTTTATTTATCAACTTTTTTATAGATTGAATATAATTGATAAAAATGTTGCAATTGTTCTAGATCAAGAGTGATTTTTTTCCATTGATTTAATTCCAAAATCAACTCGTCATTTTCTTTTTTGTATTTTCCAATAAATACATCATCGTTGATTATATATAAACCAAATTTATTTTCAATTAAATGTAAGTTTTCGACTTCTAAATGCTCGAAAAATAAAATGCTACTTTCTTCGTATGGAAAATCTATCGGTGCTCTCATTGCTGAATTATATTCTAGAGAGATAAAAGTATGCGAATTATATATTGGAAAATAAATTGAAGGGTATTTATCTAAATTAATAATTAGATCTTTTTTTTCAAGTAAAACTTCTCTTGAAAGAAATGGAATTTTGCTCAAATTTTTAACATTTTGAATTGCTTCGCCTTCCTCAAAGTAGTTGTCAAAGTGTAAAATTTCATTGACAGTTAAGTTTTTTTCTATAAGGTGCCCTATAGGTATGCTAAAATATTTAGCAATCTTGCTAATTGTTTCAATCTTTGGTTCTGCACGTTTTTCCTCATAAGATGAGATGTTTCCACGACTAACTTCAAATAAATCAGCGAATGATTGCTGTGTTAAGTTCTTTAATTGTCTTAGTTTTTTTATGTTTTCGCCGATTTTTGTCATTTTAAGAAAATTTTAACATTTTAAAATGCTAATATTTTTTGCATTTTGTTTATTTTTATAAAACCAAATTACAAAAAACAAAACTAACATCAAAATGAATTATTTTATAAAAATAGAAAAGTACATTCAAAACGTAGATTACTCCATTTCTTATCGAAATGAAAATGAAGGTGTCTTTATGATTGAGAATGTTATGGATGGAGTTCAAAACTTAATTGTTGGAATTGCATCACCAATTATAATTTTCGAATTGTATTTGTTTACCATTACAAACGAAAATTGTGAAATGTTTAAAGCCTTGTTGATGAAAAATCGCGATATCATCCACGGAGCTTTTGCAATCACGGAAGACGGAACAAAAGTGATTTATCGTTACACACTTCAAATCTCAAATTTAGATCAAAATGAGTTTGAAGCAACCTTAAATTCTTTAAGCTTATTAATGAGTGAATTTTCTGCTCAAATCATTGAATTTTCTAAACAATAAAAAACAAATAAGATGAATATTTTTAAACGCATATTTAGAATCGGACAAGCCGAAATACATTCGGTAGTCGAAAAAATGGAAGAACCAATCAAAATGACTGAACAAGGAATTCGTGAAATGCGCGAAGATTTAAATCAAGCATTAGAAGCTTATGCTAAAGTAAAGGCAATGGCAATTAGAACGCAAAATGCTATTAAAACAAAAACGAAAGAAGCTGCAGATTATGAACATAAAGCTGTTTTACTTTTGGAAAAAGCCAATCGTGAAGAAATTACTGTTGAACAAGCAGAATCTCTTGCAAAAGAAGCTTTGATGATTAAGAAACGCTTGCTTGAAGAAATTGCCGAATTGGAATATCAAGTTACCGTTCACGAAAAATCGGCAGAAGAAGTTTTCAAAAATAC
>NZ_CANRNX010000076.1 GCF_947632075.1 uncultured Flavobacterium sp. | reverse complement strand
TTTGTGGTACCTCCAGGAATCGAACCAGGGACACATGGATTTTCAGTCCATTGCTCTACCAACTGAGCTAAGGTACCGTTTTTAAAGAGTTAATTACCTCCCTAAAAGCGAATGCAAATATAGACGCTTTTTTTTTACTTCCATAATATTTTTAGAAAAAATCTTTAACTACTTTTGCTAAAACCTCATTTACCATTATGAATTTAGCAATTGATATAGGAAACACTCGAACCAAAGTTGCTGTCTATGAAAACGATATCATTTTAGACATCGAAATATTTGAGCAAAAAAAAATTGTTGAAAAATTAGAAAAAATTATTTCTAAATCAGAAAAAAAGCCAAATATCATACTTACTTCGGTTAAAAATTTCGACAAAGAAACTGAAGATTGGTTACTAAAAAGATCAAATCTAACCATAATCAACGCTAACACTCCTCTACCTTTCTTAAATAAATACAGTACACCACATACTTTAGGAATTGATAGACGCGTTTTAGCAAGCGGTGCAGTTTTAAAATTTCCTAAAGAAAATAGACTTGTTATTGATGCAGGAACTTGTATTACCTATGACTTTATCACTGAAAATAACGAATATCTTGGAGGAGCAATTTCACCAGGTATAAATTTGAAATATAAAAGTTTGAATGATTACACAGATAAATTACCTTTGTTAACTATAAACGAAGAAAACAATTTAATTGGTGATTCAACAAATTCTTCAATTCATTCAGGAGTTATAAACGCAACTTTATTTGAAATTCAAGGATTCATCGAAAGCTATATTAATGAGTATCAGAATTTAACAATAATTTTAACAGGTGGAGACGCAGATTTTTTGGCAAAAAGGTTAAAAAACACCATATTTGCCAATCAAAACTTTCTTTTAGAAAGTTTAATTTTGCTACATCAATATATAATTGACTATGATAAATAAAATCATACTTGGTATTTGCTTATTTTCACTTTCAGGTGTTTATGCTCAACAAGGAACAGCATCTCCATATTCGTATTTCGGAACAGGAGATCAAAAATTTAAAGGAACCAATGAAGTAAAAACCATGGGAAGTTTAGCTGTATATCAAGACAGCATTCACTTAAACACTTTAAACCCGGCTTCATACGCAAACCTTCAAAAAACAACTTTAGCTTTAGGTTTCTCTGCAACGTCTGCTAATGTAAAAACTTCAATAGCAAGCGACAAAACCAAAAGAAGTGCTTTCGACTATTTTGCTTTAGCTTTTCCTGTTGGTGATAAAGTTGGAGTTTCTGTAGGAATTATGCCTTCTACTTTTGTTGGATACAACATTGTTTCACCAGGTCAAGAAGGAAATCAGAAAACTTCTTCAGAATACAATGGTGAAGGCGGAATTAGCAGAACGTACATTGGAGTTGGATATAAAATAACGCCAAACTTAAACATCGGAGCCGAAATGGCTTATAATTTTGGAGATACACACAATTCAACTACCAAATTTATTACGGATAATGGAACAGGCTTATTTATAGATCGTGGTTCAAAACAAATGATTTCTAACGACTATAAAGGATTTAGTTATAATACCGCTTTAAGCTATTCTAAAGTTTACAGCAACCATATGAAATTAGATGTAGCTGTAACTTATAGCCCAGAAACTACATTAAAACACACGCAAACTGGTAGTTTATCAACTGTAGCGTTTAGTTCAACAGGGAATCTACAAACTATCGATAAAATAGATTTAGAAACTTCTAAAAAGAACTTGGTACTTCCTCAAAAATATAGCTTAGGAATTGGGTACGGTAAAAATCACAAATGGTTTATCGGGGCTGAATATACTGGTATTCAAAATTCTAAATACAATAATACTTTTGGTACAAGTCAAAATGCCACTTTTGAAGATACACACCGTTTCAGTTTAGGAGGTTTCTACACTCCAAAATACAACGGATTTACAAACTATTTCGATCGTTTAACTTACCGTGCAGGTTTAAGACATGAAAATACAGGATTGGTTATTAACAATGAATCTATTAATGATACATCTGTTAGTGTAGGTTTCGGATTTCCTATCGGAATAAACCGTGACTCTTCTAACATAAATCTTGGTCTTGAATACGGAAAAAGAGGAACTAAAAACAGTGGTTTAATTCAAGAAAATTATTTTAACATCTCAATTGGCTTCTCATTTAATGACAAATGGTTCCAAAAACGTAGATACGAATAAGATGAAAATATTAAATGGAATTTTACTTTTAATTACCTGTTGTATATTAGTTAGTTGCGACAACAACAGTTTAAACGACATTCAGAAAATGAATGCAACAAACTTTTTTCCGGCTGGTGTTGCAGAAGATATTAATGTAAAATATACAGATTCAGCAAGAATAAAAGCTTCTTTGGCATCTAAGAAAATGTTAGATTATTCTCAAGTAAAATATCCATTCACACATTTTCCGAATAAAGTTTTTGTAACTGTTTATGACCAAAACAAAAATAAAACTTTTGTAGAAGCAAACAAAGCAACTACTTACAACAAAACGCATATTATAGACTTACAAGGAAACGTAAAAATAACCACTCATGATGGTAAAATTTTAGAAACGCAACAATTGTATTACAACCAAAAAGACAATTGGTTTTTTACAGATGCGTATTTTAAATTTAAAGATCCGAGTAAAAGTTATTTTGAAGGAATTGGAATTGATTTCGATAATCAATTGAAAGTGATGAATGCGCAACAAAACAGAGCACAAATAAACAATATAGACAATGAAAATATATAAATTTACTTTATACCTTTACTTGGTTTTTGGATTATTTTTCCTTTATGATACCGTAGTGAAATTTCAATCGGGTGGCGATTTTAAAATTAGTTTAGCTTTTACAGTTGTTGCTATTTTTATGTTCTTTTTCAGAAAAAGACACATCAAAAGAATTGAAGACAATCAAAAGAAAAATCAATAATTTATGGACATTTTCTCGGTAATTATCTGCTTAATTGGTTTGGCTTTTTTTTCGAGTCTTATTGTGGCATATACTTATTCGAACAAAATATTCTTAAATCTTGAATCAAAAAAAGAAAATATTACTTCGTACACCTTAAAGATTTTATCAGAAAACCCAAGGTTGTACATATCTACATTAAAAGCTGGAAATACTATATCATTAGTACTTTTCAGCTTTTATTATATCAGAATTATCCAAAATATTCTTACTGAAACTTCAGATTCATCAGTAATTTTATGCACAAAATTAATAGCAGTATTCATTGGAATTCTATTGGTATATATTTTCTCGAAATTTATTCCTCAAACATTTGTAAAACCATTTGCTAACGAAATAATTTTAAAATCTAATTTGATAATTAAATTAGTAATCACCATTTTTTCTCCAATTACTAAACCTTTATTAAAACTATCAAACTGGGTTTTATGCACTTTCTTTAAATTAAATCAAGATAAAGAAAATCAACTTTTAAGCATTAGCGAATTAGGAAGTTATATTACCAAGCAAATTGAAACTGCTGAAGAAGAAGAAAAATTAGATACCGAACTTCAAATTTTAAAAAACGCACTTTCTTTTACAGATGTAATGGTAAAAAAAGCAATGGTCCCGAAACTACAAATCGAAGCGGTAAACATTGAGAATTCTTTAGAAGAAATAACCAATAGATTTATTGAAACCGGATATTCAAGATTGTTAGTTTACGAAAATAACGAAGACAACATAATAGGATACATTCATATTTTTGAGATTTTAGAACATCCAACTTCAACAAAAAGTATCGTCTATCCGATTGAAATTGTAAATGAAAACACTTTAATTAAAGACCTGTTTAAACGACTTTCTGTAAAACACAAATCAATAGCGAAAGTGGTTAATAACCAAAATGAATTTACAGGTATCATTACCATGGAAGATATTATTGAAGAACTTTTTGGAGAAATTGATGATGAACACGATTCAAATATTCAATTAGTAGAAAAAGAAATTGCTCCAAATAAATTCATTATATCAACTCGTCTTGATGTAGATTATTTGAACAAAAAATTCAATTTTAATTTCTCTGAATCTAACGAGTACAAAAATCTTTCGCAATATATTTTACATCACTACAAACAACTTCCACAAAAAGGTGATGAGATTAAAATAGAAAATAACACATTTAAAATTTTATCGATTACAGACAAGAAAATTGAAATTGTTGAAATCATAAAAAACTAAACAATCAAATACAAACAAATTTTAAGAAAATAATCAATCATAACTTTTATTATTAGAGAGATAATTGTATTTTCGCTAACTGAAAAAAATTAGATAACACAAAAAATGGCAGTTTTACAAAAGATTAGAGAAAAATCTGGATTACTTATTGGTGTAATTGGGTTTAGTTTATTTGCCTTTATTATTGGAGGTTTACTTGAAGGTGGTATAACAATGAGTACAAGAAATATTGGTTCTGTAGACGGAGAAGATATTTCAACTCAAGGTTTCCAAATGAAAGTACAAATGGCACAACAAAATGGTCAAAGTCAAGGTTCACAAGCATATAATATGGTTTGGAATAATGAAGTTAAAAACATTTTGTTAGAAACTCAATTCGAAAAAGCTGGATTAAGAATGGGTAAAGATCAATTGATTAACACTATCAAAAATCACCCAAGCTTTGGTCAGAATCCTCAATTCTTAAATGAAGCTGGACAATTTGACATGGCGAAATTAAACGCTTTCATTGCTCAAATGAAACAAGCAGGACCAGAACAATGGAATGCTTGGAGAGATTTTGAAGCTGATTTAGAAAAGTTCGCTAAAGAGCAAATGTATTATGCTTTAATAAAATCATCTGTAATTACTACAAACACAGAAGCTAAGTTTGCTTACATTAAAGAAAATGACAAAGCTACTTTTGACGTTGTTGGAGTTAGCTACGCTTCTATTAACGATGATCAAGCAAAGGTTACAGATGCTGAAATTGAATCGTATATTAAAAAATATCCAAATCAATTTAAAACTTCAATTTCAAGAGAAGTTGAATATGTTTTTATTGAAAATAAACCTTCAACAGAAGATGAAGCGAATGCTAAAACTATCGTTGAAGATTTCTTAAAACCATCTGTTGTTTACAACAAGTTAACTGAGAAAAATGATACTATTCAAGGTTTCAAAAGCGCTAAAAACAATATCGAATTCGTAAACGCTAATTCAGATGTTCCTTTTGATTCTACGTACTATGCAAAAGCAGAATTACCAGTAGAATTTGCAGAACAATTATACAATTTACCAGCAGGTGAAGTTTTCGGACCTTATTTGTTCAATAACTATTACTGTGTATCTAAATTAGTTGAAAAGAAAAATGTTACAGAATCTGTAGATGCTTCTCACATTTTAATCGCTTATAAAGATGCTCAATCTGCTGCTCCAACTGTAGTTCTTACAAAAGAAGAAGCTAAAGCTAAAGCTGAAGACTTATTAAAACAAATCCAAGCGAATCCAGGAAACTTTGCTGCTTTAGCAACAGCTAATACAGACGATCCGGGTTCTAAAGATAAAGGAGGTAAATACGAAGGTGTTGCAAGAGGACAAATGGTTCCACAATTTGACACTTACATTTTCAATAATCCTGTAGGAAAAGTTGGTATTGTAGAAACAGATTTTGGTTTCCACGTATTAAAAGTTGATAACACAAATACAAAAGAAGCAGTTCAATTAGCAACAATTGCTAAGTTGATTGAACCTTCAGAAGTAACTTCAAACGCACTTTACACTCAAGCTACAAAATTTGAAGAAGAAGCACCTAACAAAGACTTCTCTAAATTAGCTACAGAATTAGGTTTGATTGCACAACCAGCTGCAAAAGTAGGTCCGTTTGACGAACAATTACCAGGAGTTGGAGCAAATTCAGAAGCTATTTCTTGGGCTTACAGAAAAAACACAGATATCGGAGATATCAAACGTTTTGATACACCAAACGGTTATTTAATTGCAAAATTAGTTTCTGTAAACGATTCAGGTTTAATGACAGCAAACGAAGCAAGAGGAATGGTTGAACCAATTCTTAAAAATGAGAAAAAAGCTGAAATCATCCGTAAACAAATGGCTGGTACAACTTTAGAAGAGGTTGCTAAAAACGCTAAAGTTGCAATTAATGTAGCTACAGATTTAAGCGGCACAAACAGTACAATCCCTAATTTTGGTCAAGAGCCAGAAATTGTAGGAAGAGCTTTAACATTAAAGGCTAACGAAGTTTCTAAATTAATTGACGGAAACAATGGAGTTTACATGATTAAAGGTAAATCAGTAGCAAAAGCTCCAGAATTACCAAACTACAATCCGTTTAAAGCAAGAGTTTCTACAAATAACAGAAACTTAGTTCAAAGTACAGTTTACAGTGCTTTATACAACAAAGCTAAAATTGAAGACAATAGAGCTAAAGTTCTATTACAATAATAATTTATCTTATTCTTAAAAAAGTCCGTTTTCACAACGGACTTTTTTATTTTATATCCAACAGATTTTGTTTATTTTTGTCAACATTATAAAAAAGACAAACAAGATTTAAATTATATGAAAGCATACGTTTTTCCAGGTCAAGGAGCTCAATTCACAGGAATGGGAAAAGACCTTTACGAAACTTCTGAAGTTGCAAAAGAAATGTTTGAAAAAGCTAATAAAATATTAGGTTTTAGAATCACAGACATTATGTTTGAAGGAACAGAAGAACAATTAAAAGAAACTAAAGTTACGCAACCTGCAGTTTTCTTACATTCTGTAATTGCTGCTAAAGTTTCAGAAAACTTTGCTCCAGAAATGGTAGCTGGTCACTCTTTAGGTGAATTTTCTGCATTAGTTGCAAACGGAGCTTTATCGTTTGAAGATGCTTTAAAATTAGTTTCTCAACGTGCCTTAGCAATGCAAAAAGCTTGTGAAATTACACCATCAACAATGGCTGCTGTTTTAAATTTAGAAGATAAAGTAGTTGAAGACATTTGTGCTTCTATTGATGGAGTTGTAGTTGCTGCAAACTACAATTGCCCAGGACAATTAGTAATTTCTGGAGAAACTAAAGCGGTTGAATTAGCTTGCGAAAAAATGAAAGAAGCTGGTGCAAAACGTGCATTGATTTTACCTGTTGGTGGAGCATTCCACTCACCAATGATGGAACCAGCTCGTGAAGAATTAGCGGCAGCTATTGAAGCAACTACCTTCTCTACTCCTACTTGCCCAGTTTACCAAAACGTAACAGCTAGCGCAGTTTCAGACCCATCTGAAATTAAAGCTAACTTAATTACGCAATTAACAGCTCCGGTAAAATGGACACAATCAGTTCAACAAATGATTGCTGACGGTGCAACTTCATTCACTGAATTTGGACCAGGTAAAGTTTTAATGGGACTGATTGGAAAAATCGACAAAACGGTTGAAACTATTAAAGGATAATTTTTACACACTATAACATCAAGCACTTCTAAATTAGAAGTGCTTTTTTTATAAGCATTACTTCATGTTGTAAAAATATACTAGATTAAATTATAATTTATACTAGATAATAGTATAAAAACATCTAGTAAAAAATTGTATATTTAAACTTATAATCAGCATACAAAGAGTTTCTTATGGCAATACCTTACATTATATCGCAACGAACTAATAGCATTAACGCTAATAAATCGAGTATTTATTTTCTAAAAATTGTACAAAACAACGTAGTTGATGTTAACAGACTTTCTAAAGAAATTGAAAAAGAGACCTCGTTATCCGAGGTTGATGTTCATGCAGTTTTAATAGCACTTCAAGGTAAAATTATGCAACATCTTGAAGAAGGGAATGTAGTGAATTTAGAAAACTTAGGTAAATTTTCTATGGCAGCGAAAACCATTGCACATGAAAACAAAGCAGCTGTTTCTGTTAAAGATGTACAAAAGTTTCACATCAACTTTATGCCTTCATCAAAAATAAAACAGTGGTTGAAACAAAACTTCAAACTAAAAAAGATATAAACTCTAAAGAGATCTAAAAAGTAAAATTTGTTTTGATAAATTTATCAAGCTAAAAAAAAGCAAATGAAACAATCAGAAAAAGCACAAGATATATTCAGACAAATTGGAGGTAATCAAACAAAACTTGGCGATTTACGTAAAATAGCTACTTCAATAAAAAAAGACCATACTTTAGCATTAGAACTTTGGAACACTCAAAACTATTATGCACAACAGTTAGCTATTTTAATCATGGATAAAAAGCTTTTATCCCAAGAAACAATCGATGATTTATGTTCAGATATGGAACAACATAGCAATTTTGAAAAGCTAAATTTAATGGATTGGTTAATGGCAAATCAATTAATGAAAGATAAAAAAACTATTACTTTAATAGAGTCTTGGATTGAAAGCACCTCAGCCTTACAACGCAGAACGTATTGGTATTATCAAGGAAGATTACGTTGGGTAGGACAAACTCCACCTCCAAACACCGAAGCATTATTATCTTTGATTGAAGAACGAATTGAAAATGAAGCAGAAGAAGTACAATGGGCTATGAATTTTACTGCGGCTCAAATAGGAATTTTCCAAGAAGAATACAGAAATCGATGTATATCTTTAGGAGAAAAAACAGGCTTATATAAAGATGAAATCGTTGCAAAAAATTGTACACCAAATTATTTACCTAAATATATTGCTATTCAAATAGAGAAGTTAAAGAAAAATAATTACTAACTATCCTCTAAAAATAGTATTGCTTATCTTTATAAAAAAAACATGCGTTACTTATTCATTATATTTTTTATCTCTCTAATCGCTTGTTCTAAGAAAGAACTAAAACCTGAACTTGATTATGTAAGAATTGAAATGTTTCCATCTTTTTATTATCCATCTGAAATTCAAATCGACTTAAAGAATAAATTCATTAAGTTTAGTAGCTTACAATACTTAACTGTATATGAAAACCAATGCGATACTCTATTTGAATATGATAAAATTGAAAGTCTTGATTTTATAAATATAGACTTAACTGAAGATGAAATCGAAGCATTAAATTCTTCCTTTAATAATGATTTTTTAAATTCAATTAAACTTTCTAATCAAAATTATACAACCAATTTAGATAAAAATCACATAGATAAATTTGATGGAATATTGTACGAGATAGATATTATCAAACAAAAACAAATTTTCTCCACAGACAACTACTTGAGTTTAGAGAAAAATGAACTAGATAAAATAGCCAAGGTTATAAATATTATAAAAGAGAATACTAAATCCGAAAAGAATAAAGAATATATAGAATATATTTCACGTTCATTATATTAAAAACATGATTCCAAAACTAAGAACCGTAAACGTCATGCGTTACATCAGTCCGTTAAGAGAAGGAGGTTCGCTTCCTGCATTGGCTGAAGCTTGTGACGATTTTAAATATGTAATTAAATTTCGTGGCGCAGGTCACGGAACCAAAGCCTTAATATCAGAACTTTTAGGTGGTTTAATCGCCAAATATTTAGGCTTACCTGTGCCTGAAATTGTTTTTGTAGAGTTAGACAAAGCTTTCGGGCAAACCGAAGCTGACGAAGAAATTCAAGATTTACTTAAATTCAGTCAAGGCTTAAATTTAGGTTTACATTATCTTTCAGGCGCCATCACTTACGATGTAGCTACGAACACTTGCGATCCGTTATTGGCATCAAAAATTGTTTGGTTAGATAGTTTTATCACCAACGTTGACCGAACCTTTAGAAACACCAATCTATTAATTTGGCATAAAGAATTATGGTTAATAGACCACGGAGCAGCTTTTTATTTCCATCATTCTTGGGATAATTGGGAAAAAACTTCGGTTACACCATTCGCCATGATTAAAGATCATGCATTAATAAAACAAGCGAGTGAGTTAGAAATCGTTCATAAAGAATTTACCGAAAAACTAAACGACGATTTCTTTAGAGAATTGGTCAATACTATTCCTGATGAATTTTTAGATTGGGAAGGCGGTCCTTCGAATGAAGAAATTCGTGAAGTGTATTTTAAATTTATGTCGAACCGATTGGCTCATGCCGATATCTTTTTAAAAGCCGCGCAAGATGCAAGATAAAGTAGTTTATGAATACGCCGTTATTCG
>NZ_CANRNX010000075.1 GCF_947632075.1 uncultured Flavobacterium sp. | reverse complement strand
TGTGGCGCAACTGAATAGCGCATCTGATTACGGCTCAGAAGGTTGCAGGTTTGAATCCTGCCATCGTCACAAAAAAAAGCAATTCGAAAGAATTGCTTTTTTTATTTCTAAAACATAAAAAAGTGTTGCAACAAATTACAACACTGATTTATCAAAATGAAACGGCAAAATATTTCCTATTGAGTTAGATTCAACAACCTCTCCTTCACCACCCATACAGAATAATTTAATAGATTGCTCTTGTTTTACTTCATATTCAAACATCGATTGCCTACAAGCTCCACAAGGCGGAATTGGCCCTTTAGTCACTTTTAAATCTGAACAAGCTGAAACTGCAATTGCAATGATTTTTTCATCTGGATAATTAGCTCCGGCATAAAAAATCGCTGTACGTTCCGCACACAATCCTGACGGATAGGCAGCGTTTTCTTGATTCGACCCAGTAACCACCTCACCATTTGCTAGTAATATAGCTGCACCAACTCTAAATTTAGAATATGGAGCATAGGCTTTTTTTCGTGCTTCAACCGCTTTTAACATCAACGCTTTCACAGACTCTTCTAAGTTATCAACTGAAGGATATACTTTAAAATTAACATCTAATTTTATCTCTCTCATAAAAGAAGTATTGAGGCAAAAAAATCCAAACTTTTTTTTAAGTTTGGATTTTTTAATTATTGTTTATAAAAATTATCTATAGTTATTATTCTTTCCAAAATTGAAAGTTAAAGAAAAACGCAATGTATTTTCTAATGGATTTTGTGCAGCTCCTGTTGCAAATAAATAAGACACATCAATATTTACGATGTTATATTTAAAACCAGCACCTAAAGTCGCAAACTGACGGCCACCTTTCATTTCACTCTCATGGAAATACCCTAAACGAAACGCAAATGAATCTTGATAAACATACTCACCTCCTAAAGACCAAGTATACTCTTTTAATTCTTCACTAAATCCACCTGGCGCATCTCCGAACGAACTGAACATTCCAGAAAACCAACCTTTTTCACGATACTCTTGTTGATGCCAATTAATAGGTTCATCTGAATCTCTTTCTCCATTTCCATTTCTATCAATAAAAGTAGGATATTGATGCGAAGGCACTAACAATTTAGTAATTTCTCCGTAAGCAGAAATTCTATTATATTGATCTAAAATAAAATCATATCCAACTCCTAACTTTAAGTTTGTAGGCAAGAAGTTTTCTGACATAATATCATCTGAATATTTGATTTTAGGTCCCATATTCTGGATAGCAAACCCAGCTTTTAATCGTCCATCAAATCCATTATTTCGCATAATTTCAGACTGATAAAAACCTGAAACATCTACAGCTACTGCACTTGCCGCACCAGATTCACTATCATTTGGCAGTTTTAAATTGGAATTTATATAACGCATTGTAACCGCCATCGAATAATGATCACTCAATTTTAATGACCCAGAAACATCTAAAGCTAATTCATTTGGAGAAACCGGAACTGGATTAGAGTTATAACTTTCCATTAATTGAATATCACCCATTCCGAAATAACGAAAACTACCAGCAAAAGCAACACGATCGTTAACTTTATTAAAATAATTTAATTGCGCTAATGAAATATCTGTAGCAACACTTGCCATATAAGGTGTATAACTTATTGCAAATCCTTGTTGTTTTTCAGAAAACACATATTTAGCTGCGTTATGTTGTTGAGAAAAAGCATCTGGACTTGTTGCCACCCCCATATCACCCATTCCCGCAGAACGTGCATCAGCATTAATTAACAAAAAAGGAACACCAGTTGTTATTGGCGCCAAACCGTTATCTAAATACACATCTGGCAAAGGAATTACACTCTGAGCATTTACACCTTGCGCTAGAAAAGCACAAAAAGTTAGTAAAGATATTTTTCTCATTCTTTAATTTAGTTATTTATACAAATATAAAACATTCTTACAAAATGACAAGCTTTTCTATTTTCTCTGCTTGCTGACCTGTAAGTGTAGATTTCACTTTAAGTTTATAAACATAAACTCCTTTTCCGATACGATCACCAAAGTCATCTTTTCCATCCCAAGTTATATCGCGTGATAGAAACCCCTCAGTAGTAACAATTTGATTAATTGTTTTAACAATTTTACCAGTCACAGTTAAAATTTGAACTTGTACTTGAAGTGGCTCCGCTGGACGATTGTGTTGGAACCAAAATTCTGTATAGTTAACAAAAGGATTTGGATAATTTAACACTCTATCAATTTCTAATTTTTCGTTACCAGCAACAATAAATTCAATTTCAGATGTCGCCATATTATTATAAACATCAAAAACTTTCACAGTTAATGTATGAATTCCTTTTTCTAAATTACTAAAAGGAAATTTTATTATTCCTTTTCTAAAATTATTAGGTTCTGTTTCATAATAATCATTTAAAACAAAAGGCTCATTTTCATTACCATCTAAAATTGCAACCATATCATGACCTATTCCACTAGCAGTATTCATACCATTATCATCTTGTAAATTAACCAACAACAAAGGTGATTCATTTGTAATTCCACCAGAAATAAAAGTTTCATCGTTCATATATAACTGCAAAGTTGGCGCATTATTGTCTTGAGCTGCATTTTCATTTACCCCACCAACTCTAATAACTTTATTATCCCCTGTATAATCATCTAAAACTCTGCCGTTTTTTAAAGCATAAAAACTTGCTTTTCCATTACCAATAGGAATTCGAATATCTTTTGGAACTACAAATTCAATTTCAAATTTACCATTTTCTACAGAAGCATTTCCTCTAAAAATGGTTTCTCCAAGTGTTTCAAAATCCATCTGATAAACAACCCCACCTAACATTACCCCATCATTACCTAATGTTTTACGTTCAATATCTTTATCAAAAATCTGTATAGCTAAATCTCCATTAAAACTAGTTAACAAATTAGCATTTTCATCTGTTATTTCACCTTTTAGTTTTATCAAATCTAAAGCTCGTAAAGGTGCCGCTGTTGGAGAAATCGGCTCATTGTTAATATGAGTTAATTGTACTTTAGGTTTTGGAATTGCTAATTTCAACGCCGGATCTCCGATACAAAACACAACCGCTTTTTCTGAATTATTAAATCTATTTTTAGTTTCACGAAGAGCTTCTCCAATTGCAGGATAATCATTAGAATTATAACTAAACAAAACCTCTGAAAGATCTTTTGTAAAAACATTGGCATTGGTTATGAATATTTTGCGAGTAGTAGCAATCAAACCTATAGCCCCGCCATCCGGTTTTAAAAACAAGCGTTCACCACCAGAAATACTAGATGGATTATCAAAACGCGTATACTCACAAGTTATGATTGCAAATAAAGGTAATCGATTTTCATTCCTTAAAGCATCTATATCGTAAGCTTCTAATAAACGTTCTTGAGCTAAACCATATTCTCCTCCATGCCCAAGATAATTGACCATTAGCGCACCATTGTTTATTGCTTGAATAAAATCTGCTTTTGCTTTTGGATAACGAGGTCCACCAGGAGTAATTTCCTGCACATAAGCATCTGTGTAAATTTTATTTACATTAAAAAAAGGTTTATAAGCCAAAAGTGTTTCGACCATTTCTTCTAATGATTGCTCTAAAGGAATATCAGCAACTTGATCAACATCGTCAGCTAATGCAATATAATTATTTTTCCACCTTCCAGTATTTTCAACATTATGATAATTAATAACTTTATCAACTGTTTGATTCGCTTGCTGAAGAGTTATAACAGTCATTCTTCCCACGGCTATATCTAATCCCGAATACAACTGATTGGTAATATCGCCTTCTTCTTCATCCATTAAAACATAAAAATCATCTGTTACAAATGAAATTTGCGTATGAAAGTTTTCTGCAGTTTGCCATAACTTACTTAAATAATAAAAAGATGGAACTTTATTGAATTTTGAATCTTCATTAACATAATCATTGTTTGCATCTCCGAACATATTTAAATATTTTACTCGTCGATTTGGATCCGGAGCATTTAAATATACATAACGAACAAAGTTACGAATAGCTGAAACATCTTGTTTTCCTGAAGAAAACTCTTCGTAAATAGCATTTGTAGTAACAACTTTTGTGTTTAATTTTGAATGTACTTTATGAAATTGAGCCAAACGTTCTGCAGCTGAACGCAAGTCTGGTGAAGTAATTATTAAATAATCCACATCTCCATTTGCAAAAATAGCTCCTTTTAAATTTTGATTAGAAACCCTTGGATTACTTATCATTATTGGACTATAATAATTTGCAGGAACTACAGTTTGGTACTCCTTCAAATCACCCAAATATGCTTTGAACGAAAAAGCTGAAGAAGAATTGTTTGCAACATTTCTAACTTCTTGATGATCGGTTACATCCCAAATATTAGATATACTTGTTGCATTTACAAAATTATAAGCCCCAATTCCAATTTGATTTTTAGAATCATTAACTCTAAAACCAAATTGCTTACCGTAACCTTCTAATTTTTTTATATAATCTAAAGCAATATAATCTAAATAACCAGTTGCAGAAGGAACACCATTGTTATTATAATTTAATCCAACAACAGCGGTATTTTCAGATACGGTCACCGAGGTTTTTAAAAAATTTTGATATCCAAAATAAACAGCATTACTACTCACTAAATTAACAGTTCCTACGTTTTGGTTATTAACCGTGAAAGTAAAACTCGACGCGTTCGGCGAGCTTGCAGCTACTACAGAAGTTAAAGTTACTGGTTGAGAATTTACAATACCCGGTAATTCAAAATTGAAACTTTGTTGATTTCGAACATTAAAAACATCACCAAACCAAATTCTACCTAAATTTCCAATAGTAAATTTATTCTGTTCATGAAATACGCGTTCATCAAAAGAATTATAGTTCACTACTGCATTTCCATCAGGCTGATTTACTGTTGCAATTCGTTTTCCAAAATTTCCTCCATAGGTTATATAATAGTACGAATTTTCGTCATATACATTTAAATGAGATAAATTTTGCTCGTCCCAACCATATATACTCTTTCCATAAAACAAGATATAATCTGAATCGTTAAATTGTCCATCATTTTCACCTTCTACTTGTATAGCGATTTCAGGTAAATCAAAATAAAAATTTTCATTGTTTTTTAAAGGAAGTGGTTTTCCACCATGACTATATATCTTTATAGTCCTCGGATCTACATTTGAAGGAACTCCTAATCGATTCAAAAAACTTTTATCAATTTTATAAACTCCAGATTGGTCAATTTTAAATTTAAACCAATCACCTGTTGCTAAAACAGAATTTGTTGAAGATAAATTTCTTTTAGAAAAAGATTCGAAACTTGGTTTATATTCATAAGAATATTCAAAAGAAACAACCCTTTTATATAAATTATCAGATTTTATGATCGGATTAAAACTTAAAACAACCTTATTTTGTCCATCGTTTTTAAAATTTTGAACATTTAATTCTAAACTACTTGAAATATTTTCCTTAGATATATCTTTATATCTATTTAAGTTAACATTTTCGTAAACTACGTTAGTTAACTTAAAGGTTTTCTCATCAACTGGTTGATTTACATTGATAACTTCTGTAAATAAGATATTTTTCTGAGCTGGATTATAATAAAAGTTTTCATCTTGAAATTTTGGAACGGTAAAATTTGAAGTTGAACTTATGTTTTGATTTACATTCCAGTCTAAAACAGCTCTTCCATTTTGTGAAACTCCAACAAATGAAGACAAAAACAAAGCCATTAAAATTATTTTTTTCATACATCAATGAATATTAATTCATAAACAAATTTAAACTAAAAATTCAGTATTAATAATGTAATTTACTTAAATAAAAAGCATTAAACTTTAAACATTTATATAGAATAGAAATAAACTCTAAACTTATTTTACTTTTTCAGTCATAAATCAGATATTTATAAAAAAACATTGCTATATTTATCGACTCAAAAAAAATTAATTATATTAAACAAACGCTCGATTAGTTTAATTATTATTTACAATAAGAACTTTTTATAATTATTTTTATTTTAAATATTGCTAATCAAACGTTAATTATTATATTGCAACGAAATTTATTACCTACTTTTAATGATGAAGATTAATAAACTTATGACATTACAACTGATTGCAACTATGTTTGCAACAGTGAGTTTAACTAGTTGTAGCAACAACGGTTCCGTAGGAAATTCTTCAGCTACTGGCTGGAAAATTAATGGCAAAAAAGACGGTTTTCAATATAACACCAACTATAACGGACAAGAAACTCCTATAGGAATGGTTGAAATTGAAGGCGGAACTTTCACTATGGGAAGACTTCAAGAAGACGTAATGGGAGAATGGAACAATATGCCTACACAGCAATATGTTCAAACTTTTTATATGGATGAAACAGAAGTTACAAATATGATGTACACTGAATATCTGTATTGGATTAAACAAGTTTACCCTACTTCTGAACCGCAATACAGAGGAATTTATCAAGCAGCATTACCAGACACTTTAGTTTGGAGAAATAAATTAGGTTTTACAGAAACTCTTACAAATACATACTTAAGACATCCAGCTTACGCAGATTATCCTGTTGTAGGTGTATCTTGGATTCAAGCAAACGATTTTTCTAAATGGAGAACAGATCGTGTTAATGAAATAAATTTAGAAAAAGCAGGTTTCCTTAAGAAAAATGCTAAAACTAAAGAAGCTTACGGAGAACAATCATTTTCTACAGATGCTTACTTAAATGCACCTTCTAAATCTTACGGCGGAAATGAAGACATTGTTTTTAAAGGTGTAAGAAACAAAGCAAAAGACGGTCAGAAAAATGTATATTTAACTCAAGAGTCAGGTTTATTTACACCTGAGTTCCGCTTACCTACCGAAGCAGAATGGGAATATGCAGCAATTGGAAGAAAAAGCTCAAGAGAATATAATAACGTAAAAGGAAGAACAAAATATCCTTGGGGATCTGAAGACACTAGAACTTCGTCTAGAAGTACAAAAGGTGATCATTTAGCAAACTACAAACAAAACCGTGGAGACTACGGTGGAATTGCAGGTTGGAAAACAGACCAAGGAGCATACACAACACCAGTAAAATCATTCCCTCCTAACGACTGGGGATTATATGACATGGCAGGAAACGTTGCAGAATGGGTAGCAGACGTATATAGACCTACTATAAACTCAGAAGACAATGACATCAATTACTTTAGAGGTAATGTTTATACTAAAAATGTAATTGGCCCTGACGGAACAGTACAAATTGTTCAATCTGATGTAGTTTATGACACTTTACCAAACGGTAAATTACGCCCTAGGACTTTACCTGGACAAGTTGAAAAAGCTTTAGTAAATGAAGGCGATGTTTTCTTAAGAACTAACATTAACAGTGACAACGCAATTGCTTATAAAGACGGTAACTACAACAATCCACAAAATACAGTTTCTTACGATAATAACGGAAACATTATTGGTCAGTACGATGAAACAGAAAGAACATCTTTAATTTCAGATCAATCTAGAGTTTACAAAGGTGGTTCTTGGAAAGATAGAGCTTACTGGCTAGACCCTGCTACAAGAAGATACATGGATCAATATTTAGCAACTGATTTCATTGGATTTAGAAATGCGATGTCTAAAATTGGAACATCTAAAACAAAGAAAAAACCACGTGGTTAATAAATTATATTAAAAAAGCCCTAATTACTTAGGGCTTTTTTTTATTTTTGAATTATGAGAATCGAAGATTTATATCAATGTTTTTTAGAATGTGATGGTATTAGTACAGACACAAGAAACATTCAAGAAAACTCACTTTTTATTGCATTAAAAGGTGACAATTTTAACGCAAATTCTTTTGCAAAAGAAGCACTTTTAAAAGGAGCAAAATATGTAATTATTGATGATAAAGAATATTTTTCAGATGTCAACAAAATGCTCTTAGTTGAGGATAGTTTAAAGACATTACAAGCATTAGCAAATTTTCATAGAAATCAATTAGGATTGCCAATTATCGCTTTAACCGGTAGTAATGGTAAAACAACTTCTAAGGAATTAATTCTAACTGTACTTTCAAAAAAATATAACACCAAAGCTACAGTAGGTAACCTAAATAATCATATCGGAGTTCCACTTACACTACTTTCCTTTAACAAAGATACTGATTTAGGAATTGTAGAAATGGGTGCAAATCACCAGAAAGAAATCGAATTACTATGCAAAATTGCTCAGCCAGACTTTGGCTATATCACTAATTTTGGTAGAGCACATTTGGAAGGTTTTGGAGGGTTAGATGGGGTAATCGCAGGCAAAAGTGAAATGTATACTTATTTAGAGAACAACCACAAAATGGCATTCATTAATTTAGACGATCCTATTCAAGTAGAAAAAACAATGAATTTACCAATTTATAGTTTTTCATTTTCTGATGTATTGGCTGATGTTTGTATCAACGATGCTTCTGCGAACCCGATGGCTCAATTAGAAATAAATAATACTATAATAAAATCAAATCTAACAGGAACCTACAATCTCACAAACATTGCAGTTGCAGCCACAATTGGAAATTATTTTAATATTTCTGACACAGAAATTAAAGAAGCCATAGCATCTTACTTCCCAACAAACAACAGATCACAATGGATTAACCAAGAAAGCAACAAAATTTTACTTGATGCCTATAACGCAAACCCAAGTAGCATGACAGTTGCATTAGAAAATTTCGCTCAACTAGAAGGAGATGATAAAATTATATTTTTAGGCGATATGTTTGAATTGGGTTCTGAAAGTTCGAAAGAGCACCAAAAAATAATAGAATTAGCTCAGAAATTAGAACTTAACACAGTATTTGTTGGAAATAATTTCTATCTAAACAAAAATGAAAAATCATTGTTTTTCGAAGATTTTGAAAACTTATCAAACTATTTAAAATCAAATAAAATTTCTAATAAAACTATATTAATAAAAGGCTCTCGAGGCATGGCTTTGGAACGCATTTTAAACTTGATTTAGTTAAAGAAAAAATAGTATCTTTAAAATAAAAATAGATACTATGAAGAAAAAAATATTTTACTTCGTAATTGCCTCATTATTATCTATTGGGTGTTTTGCACAAGAAAACACCCAATTAGATTCATCTTATATCAAACTTCAAAATGAATTAAATGAGTTCAGAAAAATCAGAACTCAAGATTCACTTCGTGTTGAAATACTTACTAAAGAAATCAAAACACTACTCAATAACGAAGTTGCCGAAAACACATCAAAAGACTTAACGGATTCTACAGAAATAAAGAAAAAACTTGCAGAAATTGAACGCGTAAAATCAATCACGCAAGGCGCACCTATCATTCTTAATAACGATACCTTATTTAAAATATATTCTCGTGTTGGACAATATTCTGCAACTGATCGCGCAAGTTCTGCTCAAAAAAAAATAGAAAAACTTTATGAAGCTCCATTTTTTTATAAAGATTCTTTAAAAGTTGAAAATAATTTCAATACAGAAATCATTACCTATAATGGTAAAATAATATTAGGAATTAATGAGTTCGATGCACTTTGGGAAAGAACCACTCCAAAAGAATTAGCAGATAATTTTAAAGAACTCATTTCAGAAAAAGTAGAAAAACAACGCGAACAAAACAGTTGGAAATTTAAACTAATTCGAATTGGAGAATTTCTTTTAATGATTGCTGCATTTGTTTTAGTACTTAATCTGATCTACAAAATTGTCAATAAAGGTAAAATAAAAATAGTTGCAAATGACAGGCTATTAGATAATGGTTTATATATAAAAAAACATCAGTTTTTGAAAAAAGAACAACTAATTTCAATCATTGAAAAAGTATTTAGCATTCTAAAAATCGCTCTTTTTATAATTTTATTATTTTCAACTTTACCAATCGCTTTAAAAATTTTCCCAGCAACAAGTAGTTGGGCAAACGAATTACAACAAATTATTTTAGACCCTATCAAATCTTTATTAGATTCAATGATTGGATATCTTCCTAAGTTAATTCGAATAATTCTCATTATAATTATCGGAAGATACATCTTAAAAATAATGAAATATTTTGCTTTAGAAACAGGAAAAGGTTCAATTAAAATCCAAGGTTTTCATAAAGAATGGTCTAAACCAACCTATTTAATTTTAAAATTTATAACCATTGTTTTTATTCTAATAATAATTTTCCCTTACCTTCCTGGAGCAGAAACAAAATCGTTTCAAGGAATTTCAGTTTTTTTAGGTATTCTAATTTCTATAGGTTCTTCATCTGCAATTTCAAATGCTGTCGCGGGAATTGTCATCACTTATATGCGTCCGTTTCAAGTTAAAGATTGGATTAAAGTAGGAAATGTTATTGGAGTAGTTATTGAAAAAAACGCCTTGGTTACACGTTTAAAAACATATAACAACGAAGATATAACCATACCAAATTCACCAATTTTAACAGGAGCTACCGTAAATTATTCTTCAATCGGAAAAACTAATGGTTTATGTCTTTCAACTGCAATAAATGTAAGATATATGTATTCTGAAGAACTAATTACAGAAACCTTATTATTAGCAGCAAAAAACACAAAAGGAATCACTGCTAAAGTTTCTCCGTATGTATTTCAATTAAGTTTAAATGATAACAATGCAACTTACGAGATCAACGCCATTA
>NZ_CANRNX010000074.1 GCF_947632075.1 uncultured Flavobacterium sp. | reverse complement strand
GTTTAAATTTAATAAAAAATGAGGTGGGTTTGTAAACCCACCTCATTTTTTATTTACACAGTTTTTTGGATACTGCCCTGTGATTATAACCTTCATTGCATTTTCTTTTGAAGCGTTTAAGAAAACCTCGTAAGCATGCTCAATTTCAGACAATTTAAAGTGATGGGTAACCATCTTATTTAAAGGTAATTTATTTGTAGCTACAGCCTTAATAAGCATTGGCGTGGTGTTCGTATTTACCAATCCTGTTGTTATTGTAAGATTTTTAATCCAAAGATCTTGAATATCAAAATCAACTTTTTGACCATGTACACCAACATTAGCAATATGTCCACCAGGTTTTACAATTCTTTGACATAAATCCCAAGTTTGTGGAATTCCAACAGCTTCAATTGCTACATCCACGCCTTCTGATCCTACAATAGCTTCTAATTGCTCTTTAACATTTGGTTGACCAGAATTAATAGTATGTGTTGCACCTAATTGTTTTGCTAATTCTAAACGATTCTCATCCAAATCAACCATAACAATAATTGCAGGTTAATAAAACCGACATTCCAACTGGACCAGCACCAACAATAGCAATAGAATCACCAGGTTTTACATTACCATACTGAACTCCAATTTCATGTCCTGTTGGCAAAATATCACTAATCATTACTGCAATATCATCTTCTATTGTAGAAGGGATTTTATACAAACTATTATCTGCATGAGGAATTCGAACATATTCTGCTTGAACACCGTCAATCATATGTCCTAAAATCCATCCACCATCTTTACAATGAGAGTACAGTTGTTTTTTACAGTATTCACAAGAACCACATGATGTAACACAAGAAATTATAACCTTATCACCCACTTTAAATTAAGAAACACTATCACCCACCTGTTCTACAATTCCAACTCCCTCATGACCTAAAATAGTACCTTCTTTCATATAAAGGTTCTTACCTTTATAAATACCTAAATCAGTTCCGCAAATTGTTGTTTTAACAACCTTCACAATTGCATCTGTAGGTCTTAAAATTTGTGGTTCAGGCATTTCTTCTAATCCAATTTTGTGATCTCCACGATAAACTAAAGCTTTCATAAACAATTTTTATTAAATTAATAGATATGTTAATTTACGAAATAAAAAACCCTTATTTTTAAAATAGAGGACAAAAAAAACGAGAAGTAAATCTTCTCGTTGTTATTGTAATAGCTCTTTAGCATGTGAAATGGCAGATTCGGTAATATTCTCACCAGAGAGCATTTGAGCAATTTCTTTAATACGATCTTCTGTAGAAAGTAATTTAATTTCAGAAACTGTTTGTTCTGAATTATGATCTTTAGAAACTTTAAAATGTTGAAAACCTTTTGAAGCAACTTGCGGTAAATGTGTAATAGCCATAACCTGCATGTTATTACTCATTTCTTTCATAATTTCTCCCATTTTATTTGCAACATCACCAGAAACTCCGGTATCTATTTCATCGAAAATAATTGTAGGAAGATGAGAATATTTTGCCAATATTGCTTTAATAGCCAACATAATTCGTGACATTTCACCACCAGAAGCAGTCTTTTTCAAAAATCCAAAATCAATACCTTTATTAGCTGAGAATAGCCATTCCATCTGATCTTTTCCATTAGATAGGAATTTATCAGTTTGCACTAATTCGAATTTAAAATTAGCGTTAGGCATGCCTAAAGGTGAAATAATAGATTTAATTTCTTCAATTAAAGTTGGAATCACTTCTGCTCTACTAATATGAATAGCAGTTGCAAAATCATTCAATTGCTTTTCAAATTCAATTTCGTTAGCTATAAGTTTTTCAATAGCATCGGTTAAACCTTCAACTTTGAAAACTTTAGAATTTAAATCTTCTTGTATTGCAAGTAATTCATCTATAGAACTAACAAAATGCTTCTTCTGTAATGCATAAATTTGTTGCAATTTTCCATTGATTAACTCTAATTGAATCGGATCTTTAATCAATTTTTCAGATTGATTTTCTAATTCATCCAATACATCTTTCAATTCAATTTCTGCACTTTGAACACGTTCAAACAAAACATTATAAGCAGTATCAATAGGACTAATTTTTTGTAAAGAAACTTTCATTTCTTTCAATAAATTTAAAACACCATATTGTTCATCTGATAAAATCGCAGTTGATTTTTCAAAATGTTCATGAACAAACTCAACATTACTTAATTTTTCTAGTTCAGATTCTAATATTTCTTGTTCACCAGATTTTAAATCGGCTGCAATCAATTCTTCTAATAAAAATGAATTATAATCTTGTTCTTTAGAGAGTGCTTTTTGCTCTTCTTGTAACTCAACTAATTCTTTTTTATTTTTTTTGTACTGATTTAAAACTTCTTGATATTTTAAAAGTAAATCTGTATTATTAGCCACAGCATCAATAATCTGAATTTGCTGATTTTCATTTGACAAATCTTGAGTTTGATGTTGCGAATGAATATCTATTAAAAATGCTCCAATTTCTTGTAAAACAGAAATCGTAACCGGACTATCATTAACAAATGCGCGAGATTTACCAGAAGGTAAAATTTCTCTTCTTAAAACCGTGGTTGTATCAAAATCTAAATCATTTTCATCAAAAAAATGATTTAGGTTGTAGTTAGAAATATCAAAATGAGCTTCAACAACACATTTATTTTCTTTATCACGTAAAGCATTCAAATCTGCACGTTTTCCTAAAACTAATCCAAGTGCATCTAAAAGAATAGATTTACCAGCACCAGTTTCACCAGTGATTATTGACAGTTTATTAGAAAAATCGATTGAAGAAAACGCAATAAGTGCGTAATTTTTTATAGATAAATGAATTAACATTAGTAATAAAATTATATGTTATTCCATTTTGCGCTTAAAAATGGATAAAGTTTATTAAGAAGTTCAATAACTTGTTGCTTTTTAAATTCAGGACCTGCAGAAAAAACTGAAACAATTTCATCTCCTTTAGCATCAAAGAAAACACGTGTAGGAATAGCATTTGGTCTTATTCTGTGAACTTTTTCTAAATTTGAAATCGCATTAAAAACAATTTGTTTAGACTCATCTGGTTTATCAACCATTTGATCTAATCCTAAACGATGGTAATCATAAAGAGTTTCTCTAAAACCTACGTTTGAATTAGATAAAATATCGTTTATTAAATGGTATCTATTCAAAGTTTTCTCACTTGATTTCCAACCTACTGAACCAGCCTGTTGAGCCATAACCACAAAATTATTAGCGTTTTGAAGTTGAGCAGAACCTGATAATTTAGAAAAAGAATCGCTATCTAACCCAATAATTAAATTGGCATAGAAAGATAAAACTCCAACTAAATCACCATTGAAATTGTTTTCTGAATACACTAAAGGTTCAAATTCTATATATTTAAAAGTAACCTGGTTATCTTTAAAATTTAGTATTTGTGAAGTATAAGTCGAATTAAAAATTGGACGAGATGACAATACCTGTAAAGACCCAGATATCATATTATCTTCATAAGAATCAACAATCAAAATCAAGTTACATTCTATACGTTCTTCTCTAGAAAAAGGCAACGAAGTAAATTGCGTATTATTCATAAAATCTGTCATAGACGATTTTAATGTTGTAAATACTTGTTTGTTTGTTTGTGGTATTCGGTCTGCAATTACTTGCACTGTACAATTTAGTTCTTGAGCTGTAATCAAACCAGAACAGAAAAACAGAAAACTAAAAAAAATCTTATTCTTCATAATGTTGAACGATTTTGGAAACAATATCTATTGCTACTTTTTCTTTCGATTTTAATTCTTGAGGAAAGATATTAAAATCTCTATCAATAAAGGTAACTTTATTTGTTGGTTTTCCAAAACCTGCGCCCTCATCATTTAAAGAATTTAACACAATTAAATCTAAATTCTTTTTTTGAATTTTAGCCTTAGCATGTTCAATTTCATTTTCGGTTTCTAATGCAAATCCAATTAGAAATTGATGTTTTTTAATTTTACCTAAAGAAGCTAAAATATCAGGATTTTTTTCTAATTCAATTGTAAAATCAGCATCACTCTTTTTAATCTTTTGTGTAGCCACAACTTTTGGTCTATAATCTGCTACAGCAGCAGCAGCAACCATTGTATCTACTTTAGAAAAATAATCATGACATAAATTATACATTTCTTGAGCCGAAAAAACTCTATGTAATTTAACATTACTGTTTTTTGGAGACAAATGACTTGGTCCTGAAATTAAAATAACTTCAGCACCTAAATTTGCAGCAGCATCTGCAATATCGTATCCCATTTTTCCTGAAGAATGATTTCCAATAAAACGAACCGGATCAATAGGTTCATAAGTTGGACCTGCAGTAATAAGAAGTTTTTTACCCGATAAAGGTGAATTCTTTACAATATCATTTTCTAAAAAATCAATAATATTCTCAGGTTCAGCCATACGACCTTGACCAGACAGACCTGAAGCTAATTCTCCAGATTCAGCAGGAATCATAATATTTCCGTAGCTTTCTAAGGCTTTAAAATTATTTACTGTAGATGGATGAACATACATATCCAAATCCATTGCTGGTGCAAAATACACAGGGCATTTTGCAGATAAATAAGTTGCCATTAGTAAATTATCACAAGCGCCAGCAACCATTTTAGACAATGTATCGGCAGTTGCAGGTGCAATCAACATAATATCGGCCCAAAGTGCCATGTCTACGTGATTGTTCCAAACACCTTCTGAGTTTGATTTATTAAAAAATTGAGTATAAACTGGCCTCTTAGATAGTGTACCTAAAGTTATGGGTGTTACAAAATCTAAAGCAGCAGGTGTCATGATCACTTGGACATGCGCACCTGCTTTTATAAATTTTCTAACTAAAGTTGCCGTTTTATATGCGGCAATTCCACCAGTGATTCCCAGTACTATATTTTTACCGCTTAAAACTGACATTGTAGTTTTATTATTTTAAGTTTTCTTTAAATGAAATTTCTCCTGCTAACCATTCTTCAACAGCTAAAGCATGAGGTTTTGGTAATCTTTCGTAGTATTTAGAAACTTCAATTTGTTCTTTATTTTCAAATACTTCGTCTAAACTATCATTATTTGTAGCGAACTCTTCAAGTTTTTCAATTAATTCCTTTTTAATTTCAGCATTAATTTGACTTGCTCTCTTTGCAATAATAGTAATTGCTTCGTAAACATTACCTGTTGGCGCTTCAATTAAATCTTTATTGTAAGTAACTGTATTTACTGGAGCTGTTGTATTTTTTAAGTCCATTTCCTTAAATATTTGAAAATTGTTTTGATTCTTTTTGTAAACGATTAAGCATTTTATCTGCTTTTTCTTTGTATTTTGTATTAACATTAAAGCTAATTAAACCTTCATATGCTTTCATCGCATTTTGAATACGCTCATTCATTTTAGAATATACACTATTGATCGCTAATTTATATGCTGAATCAAATTTATAAAAAAGAGCGTCTTCTTTGTAAATTGACCCAGGATAATCTAACATAAAATTATCTAATGCAACAATTGCCGCTGTATAATCTCTTGTATATTCTCCGATTGTATTATATTGCTTAGCAGCTTCGTAAGCTTTTTTCTCAAGTTTTTGAACTAATTCAGCTCTATACTTTAAAATATCATCTTTAAAATCAGATTCTGGATAAGCTACTAAATATTCATCAAATTTAGCAATCGCATCATATGTTATGTGTTGATCTAAAGAATATACTTCAGACATATTATATAAAGACATTGCTTCTAAATATTTTGCCTCTTCTGCATATGTTCCTACAGGAAAAGAAATATTAAATTGTCTAAAAAAAGGACCTGAAAGTTCATATCTTCTTAAAAGGTAATTCGCTTTACCATAATTAAAATTCGCTGTTTGAAAATTCGGCTTGAATTTTTCACGTGTAATCAATTTATCGTATAAACGAATAGCTTTTTTGTATTTCCCTGCTTCATACAATTCGTAGGCTACTGCATTTTGATATTCTGAATCTTCAGATTTCAATGCCTTTTGATATGTAGAACAACTACCCAAAGTAATAGCTAACAGCAAAATAACCGATAGTTTTTTCATAAACTTTGTTTTTTAGATTGCTATTAAAAAATTAATAGCAAGTGCAAATTTAATATTATTAATCTTATAGTACAAGTGCTTTTCAAAAATAAAAAAAGATGTCCAAATAAAGACATCTTTTTGAAATTATTCGCCCAATTTTTAGTTAAAATTAAGCTTGGTTAGCTTGAACAGATGGGAAATTTTTGATATCATTATCAAAAAGATATAATCCACCTTTATCATCACCAATTAAATTGATTTTATCTAATATTGTACGTGCTGTTGCTTCTTCTTCTATTTGTTCTGCAACATACCATTGTAAAAAGTTATGTGTAGCATAATCTTTTTCTTGTAATGAAACATGAACTAATTCATTTATGCTTTGAGAAACAAAAACCTCATGCTCAAATAATTGTGTAAACAATGTTTTAAAAGAAGAATGATCTAATTCTGGTTTAATTACAGCAGGAATAATAGCTTCTCCACCTCTTTGATTAATATACTTCACCAATTTTAACATATGCATACGTTCTTCATCTGATTGTGCATACATAAAAGTAGCAATTCCTTCAAAACCTTGGTTTTCTGCCCAAGAAGCCATTGCTAAATATATCTGAGAAGAATCTCCTTCTATCTGTACTTGCTTATTTAAAGCATCTGAAATTGCTAGTGATAACATAATATTTCTTTTATTAATAAGTGACTAAATTACAAAATTCTTTACGAAAGAATCGATTCTACCTGCTAAATCTTCGTTAACATTCACTAAAGGTAACCTTAATGTGTTTTCAGAAAGTCCTTTAGCTTTGAAAACTTCTTTAATTCCACCTGGATTTCCTTGTTCGAAAATCATATCAATTGCCGGCGCTATTGCATAATGAATTTTATATGCTTCATCAACTCTTCTATCTAATCCTAAACGAACCATCTCAGAAAACTCATTTGGAAAACCTTCGCCAATAACAGAAATTACTCCAGCGCCACCAGCTAAAACCATTGGTAAAGTAATCATATCATCACCTGAAATCACCAAGAAATCTTCAGGTTTATTTTTAATAATTTCCATTGCTTGAATAATATCTCCAGCAGCTTCTTTAATAGCAATTATATTTTTAAAATCTTTTGCTAAACGAATTGTCGTTTTAGCAGTCATATTACTCCCTGTACGCCCGGGAACATTGTAAATAATTACAGGTAGTGGAGCATTTTCTGCAACCATTTTAAAATGCTGGTATATACCTTCTTGAGTTGGTTTATTGTAATACGGAGAAACCGATAAAATAGCCGAAAATCCAGACAAATCATCCGTTTTTAACTGATTAACAACGTCCATTGTATTATTACCTCCAATTCCTAAAACCAAAGGTAACCTACCGTTATTTGCTTCAATCACTGTTTGTTTAACCAATTGTTTTTCAGACTCGGTTAAAGTAGCTGCTTCAGCTGTTGTTCCCAACACAACTAAGTACTCAACCTTTCCTTCAATATTAAATTCAACAATTTTTTTTAAAGCCTCAACATCAACAGTTAAATCTTTTTTAAATGGAGTAACTAAAGCAACTCCCGTACCTACAAATTCCTGCATATCTAATAGTTATATTTTTAAAATCACTTCGTTTACTAATTTTTAACGAAAATGATTAAAGTCTTACTTAAAAAGAATGTAATTTTACATCAACTACAAAGTTAATTAAAAAATAAGCACAATTCTAATGAGAAATCCTAAAAATAAACTTCATTTTTTTCTGGGTATTTTAGCTTTAACAACAAGTTTCAGCTTTATTTCATGTAAAAGTACATCTTATAAAAACACATCGATTTCAGCGAAAAATATTATCATAGATAATAATTTAGAAAAAGATTTATCTATTGAAGAGTTTGTAACTCCGTATCGAGAACATATCGACAATGATTTAAATAAAATTATTTCTTTTAGTCCTGAAGCAATGGACAAATCAAAAGGAAAATGGGAAACAAGTATTGGTAATCTATTTGCAACTGCCGTTATAGAAGAAGTCAATCCAGTTTTTAAATCACGTTACAATAAAGACATTGACATTTGTATGTTAAATCACGGTGGAATACGTTCTATAATTTCAGAAGGAAATGTAACCACCAGAACAGCTTTTGAAGTGATGCCTTTTGAAAATAGTGCAGTCGTAGTTGAACTAAAAGGCGAACAAATTTTAGAACTTGCAGAATTTATGATTAATGAAGAAAGAGCTCATCCATTAGCCGGAATTATAATTTCTATTGACAAAAACAAGAAAATAAGCTCTATCAAAATTAAAAATGAAGAAATAGATTTAAACCAAACATACTTCGTTGTCACTAATGACTATTTATCACTTGGCGGCGATAACATGAAATTTTTCACAAAAGGAGTAAATAAATACATCATGGATTATAAACTTAGAAATGTACTATTAGCATATTTCGAAAAAAACAATCCATTACCTATAATTACAACAAAAAACATAATCGAAGAATAATGAAAAGAAGAGATTTTATTCAAAAAACCGCAGTTAGCTCAGCATTTATTACTTTGGGTGGTTTATCACTTTCTAGTTTTTCTAACAAAAAAACAAAAAGAATCACTATTCTTCACACAAACGATACTCATAGTCATATTGACGCTTTTCCTGCAGATCATTCTAAATATCCAAACATGGGTGGCGCAGCAAGAAGAGCAGCTTACATAAATAAAATACGAGAAGAAAACCCTAACACATTACTTTTTGACGCTGGAGATATGTTTCAAGGGACACCATATTTTAATTATTACGGTGGTGAACTAGAAATTAAAATCATGAATCTTTTAAAATATGATGCAGCTACATTAGGTAATCACGAATTTGACAATGGTTTGGAAGGTTTGGCCGCTCAATTACCAAATGCCGATTTTGATATTATAAATTCAAACTACGACTTTTCAAATACGATTATTAACGGATTAACCAAACCTTACAAAATATTCGAAGTAGATGGAATAAAAATCGGAGTTATCGGATTAGGTGTAAAATTAGAAGGCTTAGTTAACAAAAGAGAATACGGAGAAACAAAGTATTTAGATCCAATCGACACAGCTAAAAAAATGACTAACGTCTTAAAAAACAAAGAAAAATGTGATATTGTTATTTGTCTTTCGCATTTAGGTTACGCTTATGATAAAAATATCAATCCTGAAAATATAGGAGATTTAGATTTAGCTGCTTTAACTCAAGATATCGATTTAATAATCGGAGGTCATACACACACTTTTTTAGAAAAGCCAACAATTGTAAAAAATATTATTGGTGAAGAAGTAATTGTAAATCAAGCAGGATGTTTTGGTTTACGAATTGGTCAAATTGATTTATTTTTTGATGACAAAAAATTAATTGACAATTCAGCAAGAAATATAGAAATATAACAGAAGCTCTTTAGAAAACATAAAGGGCATTTTAAGCAAAATTTTACTGATATATACAAAAAAAGTCCTTTACTTAATCAGTAAAGGACTTTTGAAAGAAAGGCAGCGACATACTCTCCCACATTAAAATGCAGTACCATCTGCGCAATCGGGCTTAACTTCTCTGTTCGAAATGGGAAGAGGTGAGCCCCGACGCAATAACCTCCTTAAATCGGTTTGTTAGGTTCTCTAACAATATTTAGGTCAACATATTTAAGATACGTTCTTTGTAGATTTTAGATATTAGCAGTGAGATTTTAGACCTTTATTGATTTCTCAATACTCAATTCTATCCTCTCAATTCTATTTATAAAGCAACTCCTTATAGCACATAAGCTTACGGGCTATTAGTACTACTCGACTATGACATTACTACTTTTACATCTGTAGCTTAACAACGTGATCATCTTCCACAACCCTTTAAAGAAATCACATCTTAGTGTAGATAAAGCTCCTTCAAAATCCTCAGTCAGTTATCAGAATAAAAATTGCTCTCTTGAGCTATTTAAAACATACAATTTTACTTTACTTGGAAGTTTAGGTCAGTATCCAAAATTTAAACAGATAAAGTTCCGCATCAAGTCTAAAATCATATTATTATAACCCACCACAACATCGCTATGCCTAAGTATTTTTAACTAGGCAACATACAAGACCACCAAAGGTGCTGTCAAATGCATACACTCCTTGATTTTGATGAAAATCTACTAGCTTATATCAATATAACACTTGGCAAAACAGCTGATAATAAAAAAGCTTATGATATCTCTTTACTCAAAGATAGTGTTACTGTGGCAGAAAACTTTTAAAATGATTTTAACCTGTTAAACGTTTGGAACAGCAACCAAGTACATTTCGTAACTAGCTACAAGTATAACTTAAAATTTGTGATGATTAAGGAGTTGGAACTGTCAGAAAACAGACACCTAAATATTCTAAAAGATAAGAACATTACTTTAACTAATGACAAATCAAAACAGCTATATCCTAATAAATTAAGACCTGTAGCTATATGAGATCAAGTAAAGAGCTTATTTCTAACCAATTCATTTGGACTGCAAAAACCATTAGTGAACTTTATAAAAAGAGATGATATAGGAGGTATTCTTAGAGATTTAAAACAATTTTTACACAATAATTTTTTTGTAAGCACCGTGGAAATGTAAGCTCCCCAAAAAAAAGTACAGTTTAAAAAGAGAAAAATTATTAATTTTAAACTAAAC